>JANYKP010000231.1 GCA_025358195.1 Cyclobacteriaceae bacterium | reverse complement strand
GGTAACGCCTCAGCGGAAGACTGTGCTAACTTCATCGTCCTGATGTTTTCCGATTACAGCCGTATGGTCACCATGCAAAACCTGATGCATGACGGAGGGTTTTCTACTACCGGCATTACGGAAGATTTGATTGCGCGGCTGACGAAGTAACGATTCTGGTTACTGGTTGCTGACTCCTGGCAACTAGCAGCCAGCAACCAGTAACATTATGGTCTCTTTTCCCCCTTGCAAAATCAATCTGGGTCTTCAGATCCTGTCAAAGCAACCGGATGGTTATCATAGCATTGTTACATGCTTTTATCCATTGCCATGGGAGGATGTGTTGGAAATTTTGCCGTCGGACCAATTGATGTTCACGCAATCGGGAAATCATGTCGCGGGAAAACCAGAACACAACCTTTGCCTTAGAGCTTATCATTTGTTGAAGCAGGATCACAAGCTGCCACCGGTTCAAATTCACTTGCACAAAATTATTCCAACTGGCGCTGGATTAGGAGGCGGGTCATCAGATGCCGCGCATACGCTTCGGCTTTTGAACGCAATCTTTACCCTGGAGCTTTCGCAGACAGACCTTATGAGTTATGCTTCACAACTGGGCAGCGACTGTGCTTTTTTTTTAGAAGAAGCTCCGATGCTCGGTAGCGGTCGTGGTGAAATACTGGAGCGAGTGACTGTCAATGTGAAAGGTTTTTATCTTCGATTGTTCAAGCCTGATATTCACATCTCCACCGCCGAAGCGTATGCAAACGTAGTTCCGAAAATTCCAAGCGTAAAGCTCCGCGAGGTAATTGAAAAACCGGTTCGATCTTGGAAGGAAGAATTAAAAAATGATTTTGAGAATTCTATTTTTGCGAAATATCCTATGCTCCTGTCAATCAAGAACGAATTGTATGATTCCGGGGCTGTGTATGCTAGCATGAGCGGATCGGGTTCATCTGTTTTTGGGATCTTTGAAGATGATAACCCTGGGAATTATTCTATGAAGGAGCGTTGGTCGGGATGGTTGTAAACTTCTGTTTCATCAACGGGTAAAGTAATACCGCGAATAAAATGATCAGAGAGCCACTATAAAAATTACGATTCATTTGCTCGGTCTCGCCAAACACAAGGACTGCCATAATAATGCCGTACACCGGCTCCAGGTTGAGCGTAAGTTGAAAGAAAAAGACGCTTACTTTTTTCATAAGTTCAACACCCGCAGAATAACCATACACGGAGCAGAGCCACGCGAGTAAGGCAATGTAAATCCAATCGTTGAGCGTGGGAGACAGCCGCAACTGGTTTCCTTCCGCCCAATAGTGTTGGTAGATTGGCAGGAACATTGCCACGGCAATGCACGCGCCTGTCATTTCATAAAACGTAATGGTAAACGAATCCGTCTTTTTCACTAATTGCGAATTGATGACACTAAAGACCGCACATGTTAATCCGGAGAGCACTCCGAGAATCAATCCACTGGAGTAGCTGAAATCCGATGAGAAAATGACGTAGAGTCCGGCAAGTACAATAAACCCAAACCCAACTTCGATGGTTCTGATTTTGTAGCCTTTCACGATCGGCTCCAGGAAGGCAGTCCAGAGGCTGGCAGTAGCAAAACCGACGAGACTCACCGAAACATTTGACACGCGAGCGGAAATAAAGAAAGTGAGCCAGTGTGCCCCAACAATAAATCCAGTAAGAAGGATTTTTACGAAATCACCGAATGAAACCTTAAATGTTCCTTTGGCGATAACTATTAACACGGCCATCCCGATAGCGGCCAACAGGGTTCGGTAAAAGACCATTTCTACTGCCGGCAATGAAACGAGTTTTCCCAGAATGCCTGTAAAACCCCAAAGGAAAACGATAAAATGAAGTTTGAGATAATCAGAAGTAGAATGCGTCATCGCGGCGTAAAATAGTACATAACCCCCGAGATGAAGGAAAAAATAATATTGGGAATCCAGGCAGCCACGATGGGTGGAATTTCACCGGCCTCCGCAAATGTTCGCGACAGCATGAAGAACAAGATGAAAATAAACGCGAGCACAAATCCCAAAGCAATTTGCAGGCCGGTGCCCCCGCGGCTTTTCCGTGATGAGACTACTACCCCCATAAAGACCAGCACAAATGTGGTGAATGGTGAAGCGTAGCGTATTTGTTTTTCCACTTCATACATCTGTACTCCGGTAGCGCCACGAAATTTCAGTTTAGCAATATGCTCTTTCAATTCGGGTATGGTCATGCCATCATAACTTCGTTCTTGAGCCTCGAAATCTTTCGGGGAGATGACCAGTACCGTATCGAGGGCATCTCCGGATTTCAACAAATGGGACACATCGCCTTGCGAGGCAGTTGTAAAAATTTCACTTACTTTTTTTATTTTCCAAAAACGAAGCGTCCACTTTTGTTTTACCGAATCCCATTGGATGTTATCAGCGGTGAGTTTCTCCATCAATTCATTTTTGTTGAAGCGTTCCAGGCTGAACTGATACCCGATGTTGGACACATTGTTGTAATTCTGAATGAACAAATAAACTTCTGGGGCCACCTGGAGATGAATGTTGCGGGCTTCAAAGTAATAACGGTTATTAAAATACTGGAGTTCAAAGGCCAGGCGTGATTTAGTGGCCTTGGGTATCACCCAGCCATTCAATCCAAAACTGATGGATCCGATGACAATCGAAGCAAACAGATAGGGCACCAGGAAACGTCGAAAGCTTACACCGCCACAGAGAATCGCAATAATTTCCGTGTGGCTTGCCATGCGGGACGTTACGTAAATAATCGCAATGAAGACGGTGATGGGCGTTATAAGCCCGGCTACCCACGGGATGAAGTCAAGATAGTAGCCGAGAATCGCCTCTCCTGACAAATTATTTTTGGCAAACTTGTCCATCTTCTCCGTTATATCGATCACGGTGATGATCGACATGAGGATAAGGACCACGAAGAAAAACGTAGCGAGGATTTTTTTTAGAATGTAGCGATCGATGATTTTCATTCAAACTCTACGTATCCCTGATTCAACATGTATGGATTTTTTTTGATTTGAAACGTGCCGTCAAATCCTACATTGTCATGGTCTTGAGCCACATAGATTCATAGAACACATAGTTTTCATCGAAGCAAACTATGTGTTCTATGTGCCTTATGTGGTTAAATTATTTTGTTATTTATCAATATGACAAAAAAGGACTAATAATTTTCTACAAGATATATTCTTTTGACCTCAAATTGTTCTACAGCCTTTGGGAAACCACTTTCACCATCTTGTTTTTCCATTCCACAAAAGTGCCTTCCTCAATTTTTTGGCGTGCCACCTTTACCAGCCAAAGATAGAAGGTCAGATTATGGATGGAAGCAATTTGCGCGCCTAAAATTTCCTTGCTGATGACGAGGTGCCGCAAGTACGCCTTGGAATAAAACGTGCTGACGTGGCCCCCCAGTTGCTCGTCCAGGGGAGAAAGGTCCTCCTTCCACTTTTCATTCCGGATATTAATGATCCCTTGCGTAGTGAAAAGCATACCGTTGCGGGCATTGCGAGTGGGCATCACGCAGTCAAACATGTCGATCCCCAAGGCAATGGATTCAAGTATATTTTCCGGAGTGCCTACACCCATGAGGTAGCGCGGCTTGTCTTTGGGCAGAATGCCGCATACCAATTCGGTCATGGCATACATATCTTCGTGCGGCTCACCGACCGACAGCCCACCGATTGCGTTACCGGGCTGATCTTGTTCTGCTATAAACTCGGCAGATTCTTTTCTGAGATCAGGATACGTACTTCCCTGAACAATCGGAAAAAGCACTTGTTGGTAACCATACCTTGACTGCGTGCTATGAAAATGACGGATCCCCCGGATCAGCCAATCGTGGGTGATTTTCAGTGATTTTTTTGCGTATCCATATTCACAGGGGTAGGGAGTGCATTCATCAAACGCCATGATAATATCTGCCCCGATCTTGCGCTGGATATCCATAACTCCTTCCGGAGTGAACAAATGTTTGGAGCCATCAATATGTGATCGAAAGGTTACGCCCTCGTCGCTGATCTTCCGGTTGGCAGCGAGCGAGTAGACCTGATAGCCCCCGCTGTCGGTAAGGATGGGCCGTTGCCAACCAATAAAACGATGAATTCCCCCCACTTTTTCAAGAATATCAAGACCCGGCCGGAGATAAAGGTGATAAGTGTTTCCCAGGATGATCCTAGCATCAATGTCATGTTCTAATTCCCTTTGATGAACAGCTTTTACGGAGCCAGCGGTTCCTACAGGCATGAAAATCGGGGTCGGAATTTCGCCGTGAGCGGTTGAAATAACACCAGACCGTGCATTCGAATGGGTGTCGTTGGAGGTAATACGAAATTGCATCGGGGGCAAAGATAAGATTCATTATTTCCTTTCCTGGTTATACCGTTAGCACCAGGTGTGAATGACTAATCCAATCATTTTGGAAAAGTCCTTATTTTACGCGTTTGTTTTTACCTGGCCCTAATTCACGTTTCTTCCTTCCACAATTCATTTATCTTTGCCGGTTCTGAAAATACTACGCTTTGCTGACACCACTTACGTTCTTTGCCTGGGCTGTGCTGGGGATTCAATTGATCTATCTGGTCATGTTGCTTATTGCTTTTTCAAGAGACCGAACAGGAGGGACAGAAATAACACCACCGGTCTCGGTCATCATTTGCGCACACGATGAGGAAAGAAATCTAAGGGAACTCATACCGCTGTTGTTGCTGCAGGAATATTCTCATTTTGAGGTAATCATTGTAGAAGACCGGTGCAATGATGGTACCTACGATTTCTTATTAGAAGCTACCAAGTTGGACAAACGACTGAAAATGGTGAGGGTCCGGCATTTACCCGAGCATGTAAGCGGAAAAAAATATTCCCTCACACTAGGTATCAAAGCGGCCGCTTATGAATGGGTATTGTTTACAGACGCCGACTGTCGTCCGAATTCGGACCAATGGATACGATCCATGGCTTCTCATTTTAACGAGTCAGCTCAAATTGTTCTTGGCTATTCGCCCTACACAAAATCCCCGGGCTACCTCAACTCTTTTATCCGTTTCGAAACGCTCCTCACCGGCATTCAATTCATTGGCTGGGCATTGCTGGGAAGACCTTACATGGGCGTTGGACGCAACCTGGCCTATCGGAAAGCCCTCTTTTTTGAGAATAAAGGTTTTAACAATTTTCTCAGGATAACCGGTGGCGACGACGATCTCTTTGTAAACAAGCATGCCACGAGTATAAATACAGTCGTAAGCATTGGCGCAGCATCGATTATGCCGTCGACGCCAAAGAAGACGTGGAAAGAGTTTTTCTATCAGAAGCTTCGACATCTTTCTGTGGGCAAGTACTACGACCTGAACGACCGAATTTTGCTCGGGCTCTTTTCTTCCACATGGATAATGACCTGGGTCTTTGTGGTTCCGGTGATGTGCACCGGACAGGGCATTGACAACTTCGTGTGGGCGGGCTTCTTGCTGCGCGAAATCGCACTGCTCAGTCTCGTTCATCGTGCGTCCCGGACTTTGGGGGACGCCTTTGAAACGTGGAAGACGCCGTTTTTAGATTTTAATTATGCCATTTACTATCTTGGAACGGGCCTTGCGGCGTTACTATCCAAACGAGTGAGATGGAAGATTTAGAAAACCGGTTTTCATCGAAAGCACTGGAGGATTTCCAGTTGATAGACCGCGCCGTGGGAGGTGATGACAAGGCATTCGCCAAACTCTTACAGCGATACAAAAGGCCGGTATACCACATGATTTTGAAAATGGTGCGCAATGTGGACGATGCCGAAGACCTGATGATCGAATCGTTTGCAAAGGCGTTTCGAAGCCTGCACCGCTTTAAGAAAGATTTCACCTTCAGCACCTGGCTCTTTCGGATCGCAACCAATAACACGATCGATTTCATCCGCAAGAAAAAAATTAATACGCTCAGCATCGAGAATACCTACACCGATGATGACGGACAGTCAGTATCGTTGGATATAAAAGACCACAACCTGGATCCGCAGGAGGAAGCGATTAAATCGCAAAAGGAGGAATTGATTCAGGTATTTGTGGGTATGCTGCCCGCCAAGTACCAGAAACTCGTGCGCCTGCGTTACTTTAATGAATTATCTTATGAGGAGATTGCCAAAGAACTCGAGGCCCCGTTGGGCACCGTGAAGGCCCAGCTCCATCGCGCCCGCGAGCTGATGTATGATCTTGTGAAGAACAAGAAGGAACACATTTGAGTTATAACGTGAATTTGGGAATAATTCATTAGGCAAAAGCCCACTTCCCTTATAAAAAAATTAATCGCATCCAAATAAGTCTGGATGCGATTAATTAGCGCTATCGATTCTCCAGGTTCTCCAGGTAGGTAATTAGGTCCTTATCAGAAGATAAAAGTATTTTAGCGATGTTATCAGATTCGGGTTTGTACCATTCTTTTTTTGAAAAGTAGGATTGCAGGGCTTCAGTTCTAAACGCGTATCCTCTTCTCGCATAAATGGTATTCCGCAACATTCTAATTTTCTCTTTTGGTAGTTTATCAAAACGGGATAGGCCAAACCACCGGTCCTTCAGGATCTTATGTGATGAACTACTTTTTCTTTCGATAATTCTTCCCGCTTCATTGATATCATAACGTTTTACATTTTCCCGATTCAATTCGCGTCCTGGAATGCCGAAAGGATCGTCATAATTCATTAATCGATTGAGATATTGCTCGTCAGATTCATTGTCGGGCTGCTCGACCCCACAGGAAAGATCGTAGGATTTCGTTATGATTTTAATACTCAAATCCTTCATGAAACGGTATTCGCCATGTTCTTGATAACGGTGACAGGCCGAATCTATGGCAGATAATGTTTCAGCAAAAGCAAGCTGTTCAATGTTTACTCCAGACTGATTCATTGTTGTGATGATCATGTAGATATTTTCTTCTCCCATTGTCCGTTGAACAAGCACCTTAATTTGCCCGATGTTGCGCTGCTCCACGACCGCTGTATCCAGATCCGCTGAGGGCAGTTCAGGCCGGAATGATTTGAACGATGAGGCCGTTAGCGGCCTCTCCTGCTGAACGTTTTTGAATGGCCAGCAGAAAACAAGGACACAGGTTAAATAAAGAGGTTTCATTCTGAAATTTATGCGCCGGCGGAAATAACCCACCCCGTCACGCGAAAACAAAATCCACTATGAAGATAAAACTAAAATTTGAATTGCCACGACCTTAAGGCCGTGGCAATTTTTTCAGTAATGTTATTGCTTGATATTTTTCAATTCCATTTCATCTGTTTCGTCATCTTTTTCTTCTACCAGTTCTATTTTTACCTCATTGTTCATGAATCGCCCCCGGTTGTTGGGCAAAATGAAGCCAGCACCCATACATGCCAGCAGAATGAGGAGCGCTAAACACACCAGTCTCACTATTTTCTTGAGCTTGTTCATACAGATAGGTAATGAATGGATCAACCGTTGCCATACAGCAATTGGTCAGGCCGGATTATTGTAAATTGAGTTAGGCCAACATGAATTGGCGCGGGAGGAATTTATCCTTGATGGGAAAGGCTAACGTCTTCGTCGGAGCCTTGAGGAATAGACTTCAGATGAAAAAATGGAGCTGTGCAGGAGCGGTGAGGAGTAAAGAATATATTAGCACCAAGCCTGGTCTTGACAAGTTTGCTGTGAAGTAATGATATTGTCAGATGAAGCGGCGCGAGAACGGTAGCGGAGATTCTGACCTTATAAAAGGATGCAATAATGGCCTTATATGAGAAGATCCGTTTCGATTTCCGCGTGAATAGTTCTGTCTTTGGAGGTTGATATTGATGAGAGGGTACAGTGGAAACATAACCTGAAAAAGTAAACAGGCCGAGAAAGAGTGTTGCCGTCAGCAACCACTTTGAAAGCGTGTTATGGGTAAGGTTATTTTGCTTGTTGGCCACTTACAAAGATATTCATTCAGGACTTCCTGCCCTACGGTTCATTTGGCAAATACCCGCTTTTCACTAATTCCGAATCGTTTATCCCCAATTTTTCCTTGACCGATAAGCATTGCAAACGAAGCTGTTCCATTGACATGGAATCATTCGAGTCAATGGCTTCAACTTCAACGAATGATTTTCCATTAACCGTTTTATCCAAATGAATTTTTACATTATCAAGAAAATATATTTTCCGTTCTTTTTCGATGATACCTATGATGACATGCTCACGGTGAAGCTTGGAAATTTGTTCGTCCGTGGGTTTCAGGTCATATTGATACACAATGGTTCGTTCCATTCCCCTTTCATCAACACGTTCGTAATGCGTGATCAGATTTTCAATCGTCCCTTCCCTCAATTTTAATTTTCCTTTTGGTACGCTGAAATAGGTGTCCTTTTGCTTGTCAACGCCAACGAAGGTTGCATGCATTTCCACCAAAGCCTGTTCAATAGTTAACGGATCGGTCACGATCGCTTTGATGTTGAAATCCTTATAGGCGATCTTCTTGTTCATAGATGTTAAAGATAGCGTATGCAGCCCCTTTTTTCAAGCCTGTCGAGCCAATGGGGCAGTGACGTAAGTTGGTTCCACCGCAAGTCAAGTTTTTGGAGTTTATTTAGATCCTGGATTTCTGATAGGTTCCG
>JANYKP010000219.1 GCA_025358195.1 Cyclobacteriaceae bacterium | reverse complement strand
ATTCAGGAAGGCAAGGTGAAGCACTTCGGTCTTTCGGAGGCAGGTGTACAAACCATCCGGCGTGCACACGCAGTACAGCCGGTAACAGCACTTCAAAGTGAATATTCTTTATGGACCAGAACCCCTGAAGAGGCGGTTTTACCAACCCTCGAAGAACTTGGGATCGGGTTCGTTTGAACGAAAATACCAAGTTCGATAGTGGTGATTTTCGCAATATTCTTCCCCGTTTCTCACCGGAGGCTCTGAAGGCGAATCAGGCCTTGATTGATTTGCTTGGCAAGATGGCAAAACACAAGAATACGACCACTGCTCAAATTGCGCTTGCCTGGCTGCTTGCCCAGAAACCCTGGATTGTTCCGATTCCAGGTACTACTAAACTGAACCGCTTGGAAGAGAACAACGGAGCGGCTGTCATTGAACTCACAGCAGGTGATCTCCATGAAATTAATGATGCAGCTTCGAAGATCACAGTCCACGGGGCTCTGACCGCGCGGCATTGTGCACAACTATTGGCTATGAATATCACCCATACAACTAATATCATTTTTCCCTTTTGGTACACAAAACCAACCAGATCAAGGGGTATTGTGCACGCATCCCCAGCCTCTTTACAATATCGAAAATTCAACTTCAATAAAAAAATACCTCATCCACCATCACCCATCCCTTCTTGCCTTTGCCGGAGTGCCACTTGGGAAGCTTATCGACAGGTTTGGCTATCAATTTATAATAGGAATACCTCGAAGTCCCAAGCGGTATCGTCAATGCTTCAATTCTTTGCGGCTCGTTTTTTACCGGCTGTTCAATCTTCAAGGATTTTATCAGTTTGATTTCCTTTTGGTTTTTTCCACCCCACACCTCCACTTCCGCAGGAGGAAAAATATAGGACCCAATACTGCGACCATAACTTATAACAATTGAATTAATTGTTTCAGGATCTGATCCAAAATCAAAGCCGGCCGCGAACGGCTGATCGCGGTAACCCAACCAGGAAGGCTCCTTAAATACATCGGTGAAGCCTTTCCTTCCATCGGTGAGACTCTTTGGTCCTTCACCAGGGTACTGCTTATCAGGAGCCGTGAGTAATTCTACATGCAAGGGTCTTTGCCCTTCAACAAAGCAGGTGGTCTCAAACACTTCACTACAGTACCATCCGGACTTGCAGGCGATTGCCTTTATTTTAGTCGAGACAAGAAGGTGAAGGGCGGCATCATACGCCCTGGAGACAACGCTGTCAGGGTTCGTACCATCCAGCGTATAGCGAATCGTCACGCCGGGCATGGAGTGCTTCAAAACAACCGGCTCATCCTTTTTTACTACGCCCTCATTCACCAGCAATGGTCTGCCTAAACGAAGTGTCTTGTCCTCTTTAAACTGGCTGGTGCGTATGGCTATGCCCGGATATTGAGCTTCCAATTTTAACCTTTGTTCTTCGGTGATGCCGGTGTTCCAGACAAATAACTCTTTCAAGGCTGGCAAAACCAAAACAGGTTTTAAACTTTCAGACGTAATATCCGTACCTGCCAAAGAAAGTGAGTTAAGATTCTTTAAACCCTGAAGCGATGACAAACCTGTGCCGTTGATCTTCGAGAAATTAAGATTAATCTTTTCCAGATTTTTAAAACTGCCAATAACCAGGAGGTCTTTATCAATGACCGGCATTTTTGAAAGGTTGAGTACCACCAGTTGATCCTTTATCTCTTTCAATTCCTCCAGCGAGCTTGATGCGAATGATTCCTTTATAAAGAAGTCAGCCTGCAAGGCGGGGCTGTTTTGATACAATGGAAACACGGAACGGAAAGGAGTGTTGAGTTTACCAATGACCGCTTCCGTGGCAGATGTAAACTCATACGCTTTTTCATTAAGGTGATTGGCTTTTAATGCGATCAATGCTGAAGCCATAATTTTTAGAGAGTCACCCTCCTTCAAGTCCGTTAATTTTTTTTCAAAATCAGCGCCCGCTCTGATCCAGGTTTCAAGCATTGTCATTTCCAGGATAGACAATTGCGGTTTGCCATCAGGTGGCATGTGGTCATCATCCTCCAGCGGCAGATGGATATATTTTATCATCCGGCTGTTTTCCGGCTTACCCTCCTCCCATTCCTTTCCATGCTTCCCGCCTTTCTTAAATTCAGTAACCGAAGTCATAACAAACTTTCCCTTGGCCTTTTTTTCATTATGGCAAGAAATGCACTTCTTCTCCAGGATTGGAAACACCGCCCTCTGAAAAACCGAGGCGTCTGCATCCGCGACCGGGTCATTGGAATTTGACAGCGGAGCGAAAACATAATTCTCGCCGTGGGTCAAGGCTCCACCCGTATGACCGGCAAAAAACATGGAACCGACGGTTAACAATCCAAGACCGTAAAAGAGTGACCGGCTTTTTTCCTGACGAATAAATACCAATAACAAACCATAACATAACAAGCTTAACAACGTTCCGCTGATCTTATGTTGTGTCAATGCATCCGGACCGTAATCTCCTTGTCGCGAAAGAAAAAAACCAAACAGCGCGGTGACAGCGGCGGTAAAAGAAGTGAGCAATAACACGACCAACATGATTTTGTTAAATGCCTTCTTTTTGAACTCATTTCGCGCAAGCAACAGCACCACCAGAAAAACTAACAGGCCGATAGGTACATGCAACAGCGCAGGATGCAACCGGCCCGCTACTTGCAGCCAAACGGGGAGTTCAATCCGGTCATCGAATAACAAAAGGAAAATGAGTAATACTTGAATAAAGAAGATGAGATTGAGAAGAATGCTTTTTATTTTCTGCATTGAAACTCTTGTTTTGTAACCCTCCCCTCTCCGGAGGAGAGGGTTAGGGTGAGGCCTAGACCAATATTCCATCCACAACTTTCCCTGCTACATCTGTCAGCCTGTACCTTCTTCCCAAGTGTTTGAAATTGAGCTGCTCATGATGTAACCCCATCAAGTGCAAAACGGTAGCATGAAAATCATTCACATG
>JANYKP010000130.1 GCA_025358195.1 Cyclobacteriaceae bacterium | reverse complement strand
CATTCCAATATAAGGAGGGAGGTGGGTAACGGTTTTAAAAACGGGCACAAAAATCAGCGCGCCTATTCCCATGAACAGCATTATTGAACTTCCTTTAATAATTTCGTTACCGTAGCCCTTATTTTCGTGAGCGGGATTGGGTGCTTCACCCAATGTACCTTTCAGCGTAAAGGTCAGGTAGATCAGTGGCACCAGCATGCAGAGTATGCTGGGTATGAAAAGTACTTCCATGATATTCACCGTAGAGATCTGTCCGCCAATCCACAGCATGGTGGTAGTCACATCCCCAATGGGTGTCCAGGCTCCGCCGGCATTGGCCGCGATCACAATCATCCCGGCAAAAAACATGCGCATCTCCTTATCCGGAATCAGTTTTCTGATCAGAGAGACCATGACAATGGATGTGGTAAGGTTATCAAGAATGGATGACAAAAAGAAGGTGACCCAGCAAACCAGCCAGAGCAATTTCACCGGGTTTTTTGTCCGGATGCGATCCGTGATGAGCCTAAATCCCTGATACGCATCCACCAGTTCCACGATTGTCATCGCACCGAGTAGAAAGAAAAGAATGGACGAAATGTTGTTCAGATGATGCCCCAGGGAGCTGCCGACGAATTCATGGTATTGATCAACCACCGAGAGAGCAGCAAATTTTTCAGGACTAATTTCCAATTTTAATGTTTCCAGAAAACCTGAAAATTCTTTGGATTGAAGGACACCTTCCAATGGTGATGACATTATAAACAATGTCCAGCACAAAACTCCCGTGAGCAGGGCGGAGGCCGTCTTATTGACCTTGATAGGGTGCTCCAGGGCAATGGCCAGGTAGCCCACCACAAAAACCAGGATTATAATTACTTCCATATACGGGGGTTAGGTCCTAAGTAAATATATGCGAAAAAATGCTTTTCGGAAGTCGGGTTAAGATTATTATAATTCTAATGCACTTCACGCAAAGGCGCAAAGACGCCAAGGAGCAGGCACGTGAAAATAGAAAGTGCTATTTAAACCCTTGACCGCCTAATGTTTTCTTGTTGTTAAAGGGTGCTGAGGCTTTTATTAACGGAGTGCCAGTGAATTATCCATCCAGATCAAAGAGTCCTTGATTCAGGAGTTTGAGTGATTTTTCTTTTTGCGAGGTATCTACGAGAATTGAAATATTATTGTGACTGCCGCCAAATGAAACCATTCGAACAGGGATGTCTGCCAGTGAATGGAATACATCGTTCAGGACACCTTTCTTTTCAGCCAGCCTGTTCCCAACAACACAAATGATTGTTTGATTTTTATCAACCTCAATCGTTCCAAAGCTCTGAAGTTCGCCAATGATTTCACTAAAATGACTGGCATCGTCAATGGTAACGGACACCGCAACTTCGGATGTAGAAATCATGTCGATGGGTGTTTTATATTTTTCAAAAACTTCAAACACCCTTCTCAAAAACCCGAAGGCAAGCAACATGCGTGATGACTTGATGTTGATAGCAATGATTCCGTCCTTGGCGGCAATGGCCTTGAACTCGCCGCTCGTTCCCTTGTCACTTATCAGTGTGCCAAATGCCTTTTCATCCATTGTATTTTTTAACCTCACGGGCACACCGTACTTCTGTGCCGGAACAATGGTGGAAGGGTGTAAAATTTTTGCACCGAAATAAGCAAGCTCGGAAGCTTCATCAAAGGTAAGTTCGGCAATCGGTGTGGTCTTTTTTACGACCCTCGGATCATTGTTGTGCATGCCATCAATGTCCGTCCAGATTTGGATCTCCTCTGCCTGGATAGCTGCGCCAATCAGGGAGGCTGTGTAGTCGCTGCCACCGCGTTTCAGGTTGTCAATTTCATTACGATGGTTGCGACAGATATACCCTTGTGTAATGAGAACATCCAGGTGGCTCATGGAAGGCAGCAGGGCTCTCAAACGTTCACCGATTTTTTCCAGCTCAGGTTCCTGATTTTCATCGATGGACATGAAATGAAGGGCGGGTAACAGGCGCGTGTCAATCTTTCGTTCACGCAGGTGATAATAAAAAAACTCCGTGGAGGCGAGCTCGCCTTGCGCCAGCAATTCCCGATAACTCCGGTCATCAAACGTACCAGCCGACAGCAGTCGGATAAGACTGAAGTAGCGACTGACAATATCCTGACCAATGGCGATGTATTCAGGGGAAGAAAACAACCCATTCGCATACTGCTCATAATGTTTTTCCAACAAGGCGATTTCCGTTTCGGCTTCTTTCTTTTTTCCGCCCAACAGAAATTCGCCAATTTTTACAAGTGTATTGGTTGTGCCGCTCAGCGCAGAGAGCACGATTATTTTTTTTCCAGGTGTGTCAAGGACAAGGGTTGCTATTTTTTTAAGCCGCTCGGGGTTGCCAACGGACGTGCCACCAAATTTCAGTACCAGCATAAGATCATCGTTTAGAGCGGGCAGCAAAGATAAATTATTGGATGAAATGTGTCACACGGTGAGTCCATTAAACTCCGGTACCGATTGCACCAGTGGACTTCAATAAAAAAGCACGGCTAACGGCCGTGCTTCTATAGAGTTGGCCTTTAAGCCGCTCACTTTTTCACCTCTTCATATTCTACATCCGTAGCATCACCGCTGCCAGGAGCTGCGCCGCCCTCTGCTGGACCTGCACCAGGGCCGCCTGCATTTGTGCCGCCACCGCCTTGTGTGCCAGCGTTTGCGCCAGAGGCATACATCTCCTGAGAGGCTGCCTGCCATGCCGTATTAAGCGCATTCATAGCCGTATCAATGGCTGTCAAATCCAGGCTCTTATGAGCTTCCCTCAATTTTTCAAGAGCGCTATTGATTGCACTCTTATTGTTATCGGAGAGCTTATCGCCATACTCTTTCAATTGCTTTTCTGTTTGGAAGATGAGCGAGTCGGCCTGATTAACCTTTTCAATCTTCTCCTTTTCCTTTTTATCAGTTTCTGCATTGGCTTGCGCTTCTTGCTTCATTTTCTGAATTTCAGCATCGGTCAGGCCGGAAGAGGCTTCAATGCGTATCTTCTGTTCTTTTCCTGTGCCTTTGTCTTTGGCAGACACATGAAGGATACCGTTCGCGTCAATATCAAACGTAACTTCAACTTG
>JANYKP010000067.1 GCA_025358195.1 Cyclobacteriaceae bacterium | reverse complement strand
TGTGCATAGGCAAGAGCCTTAAGGCTGGGTTAATCAAGTCCAGTCAACATGGACTTTAGTCCAACGCGACACTTTGAAATGCACACCAGCGGTTAAGGATTAACTTAATAACACTCCAGTATCTCTTTTTTGACAATTCATCCGCAATTTTCGCTGTCTAAGGACACTTTCTGAAAAGAATTAGCCACCTCCATGCAACTATTTACCCCATCCGGAGTATCTAAGGTATAAATCACATCACCATGGCCCTTCTCGATTCACTTTTCGGTAAAAAGAAAAAAGAATTCCGCGCTTCCTGCCGAATCACGAAAGAACCCCTTGAAAAGGGTTACGGCTATTTGCTCACCACTTCACAGATTGTGTCCAGCAAAAAATACTGGGACTTGGTGATGACCGAGCCCGAGACGCTTTCCTACACGGTTTCTCATTTTAAGAATCAGACCAGCGGCACACAAATGCGGTCCATGATATTTGAAAAATACGCTTCCATTGATAAGCCGTGGATAATCTCTGATTCCGTGATCAATTATTTTGAAGTAGATAAAAGTACGGCAAAAGAAAACGCCAAAAAATGGTGGGAGCTTGAAGGAAATTACCTGCCAAGCAATACCGGATCGGCGGGTAGTACATTGGATCCACAAACATTCCAAACCTGGAAAAACTACGCCATCCTGGAGGCAGGAAGGGGACGCATCAACTAATCTGCCCGCTCAACGATTTACTTTACCCGGTTGATCGTGAACTGAACAAGTTTCGTCAGGGAGTTTTTATAATTGGATTCCGGAAAATCTTCAAGCAACTTAAGGGCCTGGAGATAGTACCGTTCCATCGCGTCCTTTGCATATTCAATGCCTCCGGATTTCTTTACAAATTCAATTACCTCTTTTACCTTTTTTGGCTTCTCGCTTTCATTTTTTACAATGCGGATGATCTTTTTCTTTTCCAACCAGGAGGCTTTTGAAAGCGCGTAGATCAAGGGGAGCGTCATTTTCTTTTCCTTGATGTCGATCCCAACGGGTTTGCCAATCTCTTCTTCACCATAATCAAAAAGGTCATCCTTAATTTGAAATGCCATACCAATGTGCTGGCCAAAAGACTTCATTTTTTCAATGGCACCCGGACCCGCCCCCGCGGACGTGGCCCCTACAGCACAACATGATGCAATCAGCGAGGCCGTCTTTTGACGTATGATCTGGTAATAGACTTCCTCACTGATATCGAGGTGGCGGGATTTTTCCATTTGCAACAATTCGCCTTCACTCATTTCATTGACGGCATCATTCACAATACTCAGCAATTCATATTCCTTATTTGCCACAGAAAGCATCAATCCGCGGGAAAGCAGGAAGTCACCTACGAGTACGGCGATTTTGTTTTTCCATAAGGCGTTGACGGAGAAAAAACCTCTGCGATAATTGGAATCATCCACCACATCATCATGCACCAGGGTGGCTGTATGAAGAAGTTCAATCAGGGAGGCTCCCCGGTAGGTAGATTCCGTGATTTTTCCACATGTACCTGCACTCAAAAAAATGAACATGGGCCGCATCTGCTTGCCCTTGCGCTTCACGATATAGTTCAAGATTTTGTCCAACAAAAGCACCTTGGTATGCATGGAGGCGCGGAATTTCTGTTCGAATTCTTCCATCTCCTTGGCGATAGGCGCTTTTATCTCTTCCAGGCGTAAGGACATAGTTTGCAATATAGCAGCCAAGAACCGATAGTGGATGGTTCAAAAAACCCAAAACTCAAAAAAACAATCTTTCAAAGGCCCATAACAATCGACTTATGACTATTTTCGGGCTGATGGAAAGTATGGATAAACAGTGGGAGCAGTTTGCCTTCGCAATCATCGTACTGGTGGTCGCCTTCCTGCTGGGAAGGGTTGTGCGTTTTGTTGTAGGGAGATTCTTCAAAGCGGCAGCCCGCAAATTGAAAGTCGACCCTACCCGATACAATTTTTTTAAAAATGCCAGCGATTTTATTATACTGCTCATTGCGATCGTCATCATCTTTCGCTCCATACCCAGCTTGCGCCTGCTTGGCAACACACTCTTAACGGGTGCGGGAATTCTGGCTGCTATTGTGGGTTTTGCTTCACAACAAGCCTTCTCCAATATCATCAGTGGCATTTTTTTGGTGATTTTCAAACCCTTCAGTGTGGGCGACCGTGTGAAGATCGGGCAATTGTACAACGGCGATGTGGAGGATATCACTTTGCGCCATGTAATAATCAAGGATTTTGAGAATAAGCGAATCGTCATACCCAACACGGTTATCAGCAATGAGGTTATCGTAAACTCATCGATTACCGATGAGAAAATTTGCGTATTCATTGAACTGGGGATTTCATTAGAGGCCGATATTGACAAAGCCCAAACGATCATACAGCAGGAAGCACTCAAACATCCAAACTGTGTGGATAACCGCTCAGCATCCGAGTTGGCAAAAGGTGAACATCAGGTAATGGTGAGGGTGATGGGATTTTCAGAATTAGCAACCCAACTCAGGGCTTATGCCTGGGCCAATAATCCAAATGAAGGCTTCGATTTAAAGTGCGACCTGCTCAAAGCCATCAAACAACGGTTTGATCAGGAGGGTATTGAAATGGCCGTGCCGTTGAGAATGATCACGTATAAAAATAAACCAATGGAATCCTGATGGCAAAGCAGAAAACTTTGGGGATAGCCGCCAAAGCCCCGAGCGACAATCATGTAATACTGGAATTGATCCAGTACAACAGTAAAGAGTACGCTATGCAGGCCGACATACCCGTCAATGAGCTATTGACCCAGATCAAATCCAATCATGTCAACTGGATCAACGTGGACGGCCTCCATGACAAGTCGATCGTTTTAGAGCTTGGCAAACATTTTTCCCTGCACTCGTTGCTCATCGATGATATACTAAGTGATCATCAGCCCAAAGCGGAAGAGTTTGATGATTATCTCTTCTTCACGATGAAAATGCTGTACAGCATAAAGGAGAACAAAATTGATTATGAACAGATAAGTTTTGTGCTCGGCAAAGATTACCTCCTCTCCTTTCAGGAAAAAGAAGGAGATTTATTCGGGTCCCTGCGCGAACGCATCAAACAAAGTTCGGGGCGGGTACGTACCCGCAACGCAGATTACCTTCTGTACCGGCTAATCGATATCATTGTCGATAATTACTATACCGTCCTGGATGAAGTCGGTCAGCAAATTGAGCAAGTGGAGGATGATATTTATGAAGGGCCCAGCAACTATGAATTCAAAAAAATACAACGTATCAAAAAAGAATTGATCTACCTGAGAAAGGCCCTCTACCCGCTGCGCGATGCCGTGAGCAAGTTGGCGAAAGATGAGAGTGGTTTCATCGATCAGGCCAACATACGCTACTATGGAGACGTGTACGATCACGTAGTGCATCTCATCGACTCGCTGGACACGTATAAAGATCTTACTTCGAGCCTGATGGATATTCACATCAATACTGTGAACACGCGGATGAATGAAGTGATGAAGGTACTCGCCGTAATTTCTACCATCTTCATGCCGCTGACATTTATTGTAGGGATTTATGGGATGAACTTTGATTTGATGCCAGAATTGCACTCCAAATTGGGTTATCCATTGGTCATGTTCTTTATGGCAGCCCTGGTTTTTGGAATGATTCGCTTTTTCAAATACAAAAAATGGTTTTAACTTACTTTACCCTAACCCCAGCAACCTATGTTCTTTCCAGTATTACTCCTGCTCGTAGGCTTCGGTATTCTTATCAAAGGCGCAGACTTCCTGGTAAACGGCGCTTCGTCAGCCGCTAAAAAATATGGCATCTCTAACCTTGCGATTGGTCTCACGGTGGTTGCCTTCGGCACTTCCATGCCAGAACTTATTGTAAGTCTCTTGTCGGCCCTTGACGGCAAAAACGATGCATCGTTCGGTAATGTTATCGGCAGCAACAACTTCAACCTGCTTTTTATTTTAGGGATCGCGGGGCTTATCTATCCGTTAGTGGTGCAGCGCAATACCGTAAAATATGAAATACCCCTCTCACTGCTGGCGGCCGGAATCCTTTTTGTATTGGTGAATGATACGTTATTGTGGGGAACACCGCCCTTTACAGAGGGATCCGCTACCTACCAGGGAATCCTGAGCCGGTTCGACAGCATTGTTCTCCTCCTGTTTTTTGGACTCTTCATCCTATACATCTACCGCACGATGAGAAATTCATCTGACCTGGATGAAGGAGAGCCGATCAAACTTTATAGCACCCCAATCTCAATTGGAATGGTCATTATAGGATTGGCCATGCTCATTGGGGGCGGTGAATTGGTGGTGGACAATGCCATCGAAATTGCAAGACGTTATGGACTGAGTGAAAAATTAATAGGGCTCACCATATTGGCAGCCGGTACTTCCTTACCTGAACTGGCCACCTCTTGCGTGGCCGCTTACCGTAAGAATACCGACATAGCTATCGGTAACGTGGTAGGTTCAAATATTTTTAACATCTTCTTTATTTTGGGAATCACCGGGGTGATTCATCCTGTTCCCTATAATGCCGCCATGAATTTTGATCTTCAGGTACTCGCGGCTTCAACGATATTACTACAGATTTTCATGTTCACGCTGAACTCGCGCAAACTTGACCGCTGGGAAGCTTTTCTGATGTTAATTGCCTACTTCGCTTATACAGCCTATCTTATAAGTACCGATTGAATTGCCACGGGTTTAAACCCGTGGCAATTTTCAAACTACTTTATTTTCTTTTCCAGGTCGGTGATTTTTGCCTGCGCTTTATCATTACCCAATGACAGTGCTTTCTTGTATAGTTCAAGGGCTTCTTTATAGGTCTCTTTCTTTTTGCGCGGCGCTAACTTCGTTCTGTTGGCAGCTTCTTCCACGGCTTGCGCGCGTGCAAAATAAGAATCCGCTTCACTCATTTTGCTTTGAATCATCAGTTCCTGGATTCTGGCTTCGATCAGGGCTAGTTCCTGCTGCTTGGATTCGATCTGGGATTGCTTATCATTTAGCTCGGCTTCCTGAAGGTCAATGGTGATCTTCATATTTTCATTTTGATTGCCAAGATCCGTTACCTTTTGTTGCAAGCTGATTATCTCATCATTCTTTTTTTCGAGATCGGCCTTCAATTTTTTTACCGTGGCGGCGAACGCGTTTGAATTCGCCTTGGATTTTTTCAGGGACTTTTCCAGGTCACCAATCTTGGATTGGGTTTCTTTCACATAATTATTCAGGTCCTTCATCCTTGACGTGTAGGCCTTGTAAGTAGTGCCCTCTATCACATTGACACGCAGTACCTGGCGGTTTGCGTCGATGGAGTCCATCAATGTACCGACCTCTGATAATGTTTGCGCCATCTGCTGCGTGACTTGCAATTCATTTTGAAGCGAGTCAACCTTACTTTTCAGCTTTTCTTTTTCGGCAGCTCCACAACCGCTCAAAAGCACGCCAACAGATACGATCATCATTAATTTCTTCATACGTTTTTGTTTTAGGATTTTGCAAAAGTACGCCGCTTTATTACTACTAAAGCCACCCTCCCAAATTATTTTTAGCCCAATCAACAAATTCTTAGGTAATGGTGTAAATTCGCCCCGGTTTTACGGATTTTACGTCTTTTTAATGCCCAAATCAATTATCACGCAGACGCGTATTGCAGACCTGGGCGAGCCACGCATCATAGTAATCGGA
>JANYKP010000059.1 GCA_025358195.1 Cyclobacteriaceae bacterium | reverse complement strand
CTCCTCCGGAGAGGGGCCGGGGGTGAGGCCTATGGAAAAAGAAAAAGTCAGCAGCGGCAGTATTATCGACTTTAAGGTATTAAAGCGAATTCTTCAATTCATTAAACCGTACAAGGGCAAATTCTATTTTGTAATTGTACTTACTTTCTTCCTCGGGTTTCTGTCTCCGTACCGGGTGTATCTCACGCAAATTATTCTGGATAAATATGTTGCCGTAGGCAACTACCAGATGATGGTTTATTTCATTCTGCTTCTTATCGGTCTTTTAATTTTTCAATCGGTTCTTCAATACATTCATACCTACATTTCCGGGCGTATCGGACAATACGTAATTCGTGACATCCGCATTAAATTGTACGAGCATATTATCGGTTTACGGCTCAAATTTTTTGACAAGACACCCATTGGCCGGTTGGTAACGCGCACCATCTCCGACGTGGAAACATTAGCGGATGTATTCAGCGAAGGGCTCGCCGCCATGATGGGTGACCTTCTTCAAATCGTCTTCATACTCTTCTTCATGTTCTGGACTGACTGGCGGTTGTCGCTGGTGAGTCTTTCCACCATTCCGCTGATGTTTATCGCTACGTACATATTTAAAGAGAAAATTAAAGTCGCCTTTAATGATGTGCGCAATGCCGTGTCCAATCTTAATTCATTTGTTCAAGAGCATCTTACCGGAATGAACATTGTACAGATCTTTGGAAGCGAAAAACGTGAGTTTGAAAAATTTAAAGAGATCAACAAGGATCATCTTGATTCGAACTTGAAATCAGTACTTTATTACTCTGTCTATTTTCCGGTCGCCGAAATTATCGCGGCCATGGGTATTGGTCTATTAATGTGGTACGGTGCCAAAAGTGTGTTAAACGTTGAACAAACCGGCATTACGATCGGAACATTGACCGCATTCATTATGTATATCCAAATGTTTTTCCGTCCCATCCGAATGATTGCTGATCGATACAACACCTTGCAAATGGGTATTGTCAGTTCTTCCCGGATTATTAATCTTCTGGATAGCACAGAACATCGGATGGACAATGGCACCCACAGGCCGGAGTCGCTGAAAGGTGAAGTAACATTTGAACATGTTTGGTTTGCATACAACGAGGCTGAATATGTTCTAAAAGATATCAATCTTGAAATTAAGTCTGGAGAGACGATTGCCATGGTAGGCGCTACCGGGGCCGGTAAATCTTCCATCATTAATTTATTAAACCGCTTTTACGATATAAATCGGGGTTCCATAAAAATTGACGGCGTTGATATAAAAGAATATGATCTTCAAGCGCTACGAAAAAATATCGGCGTTGTCTTACAAGATGTCTTTCTCTTTTCAGATACCATTCGAAACAATATCACACTCGGCAATCAGGAAGTAACCGACGAGATGATCATGCACGCGGCGGACTTAGTGGGTGCTCAAAAATTCATTGACCGCCTGCCTGGCAAACTCGATTACAACGTGATGGAGCGCGGCGCGACCCTCTCCGTTGGTCAACGACAATTACTTTCTTTTATCCGCGCAATGGTGTACGATCCCAAAATCCTCATACTCGATGAGGCCACGTCTTCCGTGGATTCAGAAACAGAAGAAATGATCCAGGAAGCCATCGGCAAGATGATGAGCCACCGCACATCTATTGTCATCGCTCACCGGCTCTCTACCATCCAAAAAGCGAACAAAATCATCGTGCTTGACAAGGGTGCGGTTCAGGAAATTGGCCGGCACGAAGATCTTCTTGGCCTGGAAGGATTCTACGCTCAGCTTCACAAAATGCAGTACAAAGAAGTAGTCTGACACGCACTCCCCCGCCCGGGGTTACCCTCAATATTTTAACGCAAAACCGCTATCTTTGCTTTAATGCGTTGTTCAAAACCCACTTGGATTTTGCTTGTGCTGCTCCTTGGAACGGCCTGTGGATTTGCGCAAGTCAGGAAAAGTCCACGGAGCTCCGGCTTTCGGATCCCGCATGTAAACAGCAACAAAGCCCGGATCATGTGCCCACTCCTGGAAGGAAGCCGGTATCCGTATCAGGGCTTTGGTTTGAAGCTGGGGGATCCTTTTGCCCTCAGCTATAAATTCTATGCAGACCAACACTTTGCCATTGCAGTGGATGTGGGCAAGGCAGCCAGTGGGTTGTACAACCGCTATTACCGGGATGCATTCGCCACGTACCTGCCCGATACCTTGAAAAAAGAACAAAGCATTCAGTACCTCGCACACAAAGCGCTCAGTGACTGGTTCGTGGAGACAAAATTTTTATATCAATGGGATGCTGAAAAAATATCGAAGGGCTTGCAGTTCTACGCAGGGCTTGGGTGGCAGTGGCGCAATACAAAACTCCAATATGACTACAGCTTTACGGATCTTTCCGTCAGCCCGAGCGACGGTAAATTTGGAAAATTCACAGAACAGCGATCTACCCATGGCCCGGTAGCCGTGGTTGGTTTTGAATATTCGCATTTCTCCCTTCCGATCTCTGCCTTTATCGAAATAGAGGTATACACCGATGCATTAATTGACCCCGGCTATCAACGCTTCCAGGGTGGAGTGGGTTTGCGGTATGTGTTCTGATTCAGCGGCTTTTGAATAATTCGAAATGTCCATAAAAATATTCGGTCCTATTTTCATAATCGTCTTGTTGTTGTCAGGTTGTTCCGTTCAAAAACTGCAGCAAATGAAACATGCGCGCGTAGCTTCATCCTACCAGCAGGTAGACTTTCAGTCCCTTATCAAGCGTTATTTAAAAAAAGAAAAATTCAACTCCATTGAAGGGATTTATTCTGTTTCTGGCTCCGTGACAAAAAGAGGGAAGGGCTTTTTAGGTGGTGGCGAAAAAGAAAAAGTCACAGATCGCAAAGAGAATTACGCTCAGGTAGCCATCCTTCGCGATCTGGAAGAAGGCGGAAGGGAATACCTGGAGTTGTCCCTGGATCAGGAGCTGCGCCCGACCTATTCGGTTGTGGGAGAATTTACCATTGCTACCAATGGAAATATTTTATTGTACAAGCATTTCACGGGAAATAAAAGCTCTTCCTACACGTTCACCACTGATAAAACTGCGGATATCCTGGAAGGTGTTCGTGTGGAGAACGAAGGTAACACAACGATCACCTACAAACTTACATATGTCAAACTTTTTCCAAAGTAATCAGTTTTCAACTTCGTCCGTCATCATTTGCCGTTCATAGAGCTCTCGATAAATTCCGTTACGTTCCAGCAGCGCTTCATGTGTGCCTTCTTCCGCCAGAACGCCATCGTTAAGCACAATAATTTTATTCGCAAGTTTAGCAGAGGAAACGCGATGAGAAATGATGATCGTGGTACGGCCTTGCATGATCGTCTTCATACTGTTGAGGATGGTGTTTTCTGTCTTTGTATCGACCGCCGAAAGCGCATCATCGAGCATCAGTATTTTTGGTTCCCGCACAATGGCCCTCGCAATCGACACGCGTTGCTTTTGACCACCCGAAAGCGTGATCCCTCGCTCTCCCACCCTCGTATTGAACCCCAGGGGGAAACTCATAATGTTTTGATACACATCCGCATCCTTAGCGGCTTGCGCAATTTTTTGTTCCTCCACTGAGGTGAGACCAAAAGCTATATTGTTATAAATTGTATCACTGAAAAGAAATACATCCTGCGGTACATAGCCAATCTGACTCCGCAGGCATGTAAGATTGTACTCCTTTATTGGAATCTCATCAATGCGGATCTCCCCTTCCGTAACATCATACAATCGCGAGACAAGATTGGCGATCGTACTTTTGCCGGAACCGGTAGATCCAATAATGGCGAGGGACTCCCCTGCCTGAATATCAAAAGAAAGGTTTTTCAGGGCTCTTATTCCCGTGTCAGGGTACGTGAAGGAGACATTATTGAATTCAATCTTTCCGGCTATTTGATGAACGAGATTTCTCTCGGAGATAAGGTCTGTCTTTGTCTTAAGAAATTCGTTGATTCGCTTTTGTGAGACCTCGGCGCGTTGCACCTGGCTGCTGGTCCAGCCAAGTGATGCCACAGGCCAGGTCAATAGGTTGACATAGATGATAAACTCGGCGATGTTGCCAAACGTGAGTGAGCCATTGATCACTTCGACACTTCCTTCATAAACGGTCAGGATAGTGCTCAGGCCAATCAAACCAAACATCACCGGAAAGAAAAGTGATTGTACCCGCGTAAGTCGGAGCGATTGATGTTTGTACACATCATTTTCCAAGGTGAATTTTTCAACCGATTCCTTCTCACGGGTAAAAGATTTCAGGACGCGGATGCCGGAAAAAGCCTCCTGAATGAACGTGCTGAGTCTCGATTGGCTTTTTTGGATCTCTTCTGACCTCCGCTCGATAATAGTATTCACATAATAAATGCTGAACGAAAGGAATGGCAAGGGGATAAGAGCAAACAAGGTCAGCTTCACACTGATCATAAACATTACCGGAATGAGCATGAAAAACAGGGTAAAAAGCTGGAGTCCATACATAATAGAGGGTCCAAGGTACATCCTCACACGACCTACATCTTCTGAAATCCGGTTCATCAGGTCACCTGTATTATTACGTCTGAAGAAACTCAACGGTAATGTTTGATAATGTTCAAAAATTTCGTTTTTCATGTCATACTCAATGAGGCGACTCATGACAATCAATGTCTGTCGAACGAAATACAAAAAAATCCCACGCAAGAGCGCCATAACAAGTATCAGTCCGGCATACAACAGGATGCCCTGGGCAAACACATCAAAGAATTTTTTTTGTGCACTGGTCGCCCCAAATGACCTGTATACCTTGATATTATCCATCACCAGGTCAATGGCGTTTCGCACCATAACGGCAGGAGCGATCTGAAATACATTGGAGATGAGCACAAACACCAGGCCCCAGAAGAGGTGCCATTTGTACTTCAGGAGATATTTGTTGAGATGCGAAAGTTCTTTCATGAAAGCCTTCAGACGATGCAGATAAAACGGGCCGATTGAATTTTAGTTCAAATCAACCATTTATCCACTACAAAATGTAACTTGCGCCCTTCTTTTTTACCGTTCCTTGCCATGCTTAACAGACGCACTCTCCGGATCAAAATCATGCAAAGCCTCTTTGCCTATGAGCAATGTAAAGAAGCTGACTACCTGATTGCGCACGACCATGTTGCTGCGTTTTTCCAGCCCGACCTTAATTCTATGAAGATTCAGGACAAGGTCATGTTAAAAAGTCAGCAGGCGGTGGCACTTAAGCAATTTGAGAAAGAATTTCAGGGGCTGGCAGTCAAGGAAAGCCCGGACCCCAAAATTAGCCAGGCAATCGAAGAAGCCCTTTCTCTTCACAAAAAGCTCACAAAAAAGGACTTTGATTATTTGCGCAAAAACATTGCGCTGGACGTCGAGAAAATTAACGTGTTTTATTATTCCATTTTAAACCTTCTTCCCGCTTTTGCTTCCGTAGCAGCTCAGGATAAAAAAATCAGCTCAAAAAATTTTACTTCCAATCCGGTGGTAATAGCCCTTCGGGAAAATACGGATCTCAAAAAGGAAACGCTTCGATCGGGGGGTGGTTGGGACCAACGTATGGAAATGGTCAGGGGTTGGTTTAGAGATTGCATAAAATCGGATAAGGAGTTTCAAAAGTACAGTGCGCTGGAAACACCGGATATCGAAGTTCATAGATCATTTGTGAAGCATCTCGTCCGGAAACTTATTTTGGGAGATACCCTTATCAATTCCTACTTTGAAGAAGAGGACTTGCGGTGGGCGGAAGACCACGAGATCGTGCGGAGCATGTCAGACAAAACTCTTAAATCACTGGATGAAAAATCGGGTTCGCTGGAGATTCAAAAGCTTTCCCTTGACTGGGAAGAAGATAAAATTTTTATCGAAAAACTTTTTGTGTCTGCGTCAAAATTGGATAAAGAGTATCATGATCTCATTGCCAATAACACCAAGAACTGGGAAGTTGACCGGCTTCCGCTGACTGACCGTGTGATATTGGGAATGGCCATCGCTGAGATGATTGATTTTGCCAATATTCCTGTCAAGGTTACCATCAACGAGTACATTGAACTGGCTAAACAATACAGCACACCAAAAAGCCGGCAATTCATAAACGGAATTCTGGATGTGATCGCCAAGGACCTCCAGCAATCCGGTAAAATCAAGAAAAGCGGTCGCGGGCTGATGGACAATAAGTAGGCCGTTTATGTCGATTTCCATGTTAGGCCTAGTACTATTGACTATCAAATGAATGAATTATCTTTGCCTCCTAAGTCATTTTGTCATGGGTAAAAAAAGCAGCAATACATTAGTTGCCTTCCTTGCGGGGGCCGCAGCAGGGGCCATTTTGGGTATTCTTTATGCCCCTGATAAGGGCACAACCACACGGGGAAAACTTTCTTATCGCTTAGATAAATACAAAAAAGTATTGGAGGATTTCATCGAAGACTTGGTTTCCGGCAAGGACACCGAACTGACATCGGAAGCAAAATCTCAAGGTCAAAAGGTGGTATCAGAAGCCAAAGGGAAAGCGGAGCGCCTCTTGGGGGATGTTGATGACCTGTTGGCCCAAATCCGGGGAAGCAAAAAGAGTTAATGATTTGTTAATGAATTTATTTCATTACGAATTTCTGAATAATTTTACTGAATAGACTTTGGGGGTTGTTTTGTCCTGCCAATAGGCTAGGAGTGTTAAAAATCAAATTATATACATATGAAGAGGAATATTTCTATTTGGATAATTGCCGGCTCCGTACTGTTTATGACCGCCTGCAAAGACCGCGCAGCTGAAAAACGCATTGCCGAACTTGAAAGCCGTCTTGCTCAATTAGAGACCAATAAGGGAACGGCTCCTAACCCTGCCGTTGCAACGCCTCAAACCGTCGCTGCAGTAACAGAAGAAAAGCCGGAAGGTCCATTACCCATAGCCAAATTTGAAGTAATTGATCACGATTTTGGTACGGTCACTGAAGGCAAAAAGGTTACTTATATCTACAAAGTCAAAAATACCGGTGAGGCTCCGCTAATCATTCAAAGCGCAGCGCCTTCTTGCGGCTGCACAGTGCCTACATGGACAAAAGAGCCAATACCCGTTGGTGGCACGGGCTCCGTCACGGCTGAGTTTGATACAAATGGCAAAGGCGGCATCAACAACAAGACTATTGCAGTGACGGCCAATACATGGCCTAAAATCACAACCCTTCGATTCAAGGCCATGGTAACCCCCAAGGCTGAATCAAACGGGCCTACGAAGTAATTTTCCCGAAAGAAATCAAGTAAAGTCCCCCGGCCCGACATATCGGGGCGGGGACTTTTTTGTTTTGTCTTTACAGTCTAAAAACTACTAACTTTGATGGGCAAAAATTTTAACCATGACTCTTATCATTATTTTACAAGCACAAGGCAGCAGTTGGCCCTCCATGATTTTTATGGTGGCTATCATTGGTATTTTCTATTTCTTCATGATTCGCCCACAACAAAAGAAGGCCAAAGACCAGAAAAAATTTGTGGAAGAAGTGAAAAAAGGCGATCTCATTGTGACCATTGGCGGCGCGTATGGCCGGATAGCAGAGATTGAAGATGACACGTTTATCATTGAATTTGAACGCGGAGCCCGTATCAAGTTCGCCAAATCTTCCGTTTCCATGGAGTCAACTAAAGCTGCGAATGCTAAAAAGGCGTCGACGTAGCTGTTTAATCATTTGAATGTTCAAGTATAACCTTTGAATTTTCTACGTGCCATAAGCAACCTGCTGCGGTTTGACCGTACCAATTGGAAAACGCTGTCACTTTGTTTTTTCGCAGCTGCTGTCTTTTGGATTTTTAATGCTCTCAATAAAAACTACGCAACAAATCTTCGATTCCCGCTACAGTTTGAATTTGATAACACGAAGTATGTGGCCGTAGAGCCATTGCCTGGAGCCTTGGTACTTAACGTGAACGGGAATGGTTGGGAAATACTCCGGAGAAGTCTGGGGTTAAAAGTCCCCAAGATCTCTATGACGCTCGAGCGGCCAACGGATATGCGTAAAATTGTGGCCGCCACTCTCTCGCCAATTGTCGCCAGCCAGATTGGGACACTCCAGGTAAATTATATTGTCACTGATACGCTTCGATTAAAAATCGAACCCAGGGTACCGCGTAAGATAAAACTCGTGGCATCCCTTAACAACCTTTCATTCAGAAAAAATCTGGGACGAACCAGCAAGGTTGTTGTGTTACCCGACTCTGTTACGCTTCAAGGACCCAAAAGTTTAATAGAGAGTCTGCGCGACACAATTCTATTGAACGTGAATGGCTCCAGGATCAACCGTAATTTTCGCGAAAGCGTGGAAGTTGTGGTCCCCAATAATGAGCTGATCAGCCGCAACCCGCCTGTAGCAGAAGTAATGTTTGATGTTGGTCCCGTGGAAGAAATAACTCGAGATGTAACCTTGCGAATGCCGAAAGCTCCCTGGGGAGTTGAGGTAGAGAAGGACAGTGTCCGGTGTATTTTTCTGGTACCTCAAAAAGAACATGACCGATTCCTGATGGAGCAGCTCACACTTTCTTTATCATTCGACTACGCAACGATTTCAAAAGGACAGACGAAAAAATTTCTGCCTGCATTAAAGGGATTACCACCCTACGCAGCGGTAGTTCGCATTGATTCCGTGAACGTGAAGAAATATTAATGCCATGAGCCATCCATTGCAAGTTGGCATTACTGGTGGTATCGGTGCCGGAAAAAGTCTGGTGTGTCATATTTTCAGGTGCCTTGGAACACCCGTATACGACGCCGACAGCCGGGCGAAAAACTTGATGACAACGGACGAGATTCTCGTCGGACAAATCAAAAAGGAATTTGGGGCCCCGGCCTATCTACCCGATGGCAGCCTTGATCGTACCTATCTGAGTAGTGTGTTTGCCCATCGAGCTCGCCTGGAGACGCTGAATAGCCTTGTTCATCCGAGAGTGGCTGAGGACTATAAAGGATGGTTGGCCACACATCGACACGAAAAATATGTACTGCGCGAAGCCGCCTTGTTTTATGAGATTGGCATCTCCCGATCGGTTGACAAGATGATCGTCGTGTCTGCACCAGAAGATATCAGAATCAAACGCGTCATAGCCCGCGATGCGCATCGGACAGAGGAGGACATTCAAGCGATCATGAAAAATCAACTACCGGAGGAAGAAAAGGCAAAAAGAGCTGATTTCATTATTTACAATGATGATCAGCACATGATCATTCCGCAAGTTCTTCAACTGCATACAGGTTTTATTTCCCGAGGGCCGTCTTTTAAAGAAACACAGGTCAGCTAAACCAATTTGGAAAACTCCATACCATCCAACCGTATACGGCGAAGCGCAGAATTCGCGAAATACAGATCAGCAGAAAATCCCTGATGGGCAAATTAACCGAGCCTGCCAACATGCAGGTAGCCGAAAACGGAACCGGGGTAACGGCGCCAACCAGTACAATATAAATACCGAATTTCTTTAGTTGTCGATCATATTGCTTAAGGTACCGATCATTGATACGCTGATATAAACTTGTTTTTGAAAAATACCGGCCGATATAGTAGCCGAGAACACCCGCTGCATAGGAGATCATTGTCAGATACGTGAGGTTGACGACATACTCTGAAAGTATGCCCTTGGATTGCCAGATTAGCATGAACAGTTCAGGAGGGATAATTCCAAAAACAACTTCTGAAACTGTAAATATTCCCAGCAACAATGGTAAACGGTCGCCGATATCGTTGATTTCCTTCTGGTAGACTTTTATATCCTCGCTGGCAAGAATGTAGGCCGTAATAATGACCGCAAACCAAATCAGTCCGCGCAAGAGGTTCTTCCACAAAAAACTAGACTTTGTTTCTTCCTGTTGCATGGTTATCGTAAAATCGGGTGACGTTTAAACGGCTTTGTTTCATCAAACAATTTCCGGTATGTAATATGACGTTTGGCAATATAGCCTCCCACCTGTTCTATTACCTGGATCATTTTCGGGTTAAAATCTCCAATCCAGTTCATCTCGTATTCGGTGTAATGCATTTTACCGGATTGCCATAATTCCCTGGAAGCCATAATAACCGCTCCATCTACTCCAAGTCCCTGGTGCTCAGGCACCACACCAAACAGTATCCCAAATGCTTTTTTGTTAGTCTTATTTACCTTATGCCAGAGAAACTTTAGTTTTCCGATCCAATCGAGTTTTCCGTTTACGTGTTTGAATATCTGGTTGATTTCGGGCAACGAGAGAAAAAACGCAACAGGTTCTTCCTTATGAAACCCAAACCACAACAGACGTTCATCCAGAATTGGTTTCATTTGTTTTACAAATAGCGTTGCCTGCGCTGGTGATAATTCCGGGTTTTCTGCGCGATTAGCCCATGCCTTGTTATATACTGTCCTTAAATATTCCGGCAACTTATTCAATTCCTTTCTGGCGATATAACGAAAACTATAATTCGCGTCGCGGGCCACCAATTTTGCTTTCATATCCAGTCGTTCTGATAGCGGCTCCATCACTTTTCGGGCATAGGTTAGCTGGTTAAAATACAATTGAAATCCATATGCTTCAAAAAAGATTTTATAATAGGGAAAATTATAGTTGCACTGGTAATTAGGTTCGTTCTCAAATCCTTCCACGAGGAGTCCCCACCATCGGTCGCGACTGCCAAAATTTACCGGTCCGTCCATGGCTTCCATTCCTCTGGCCTGAAGCCACATTTTACATTGATCAAATAGTCTGAAAGCTGCTACCTGATCGTTGATACATTCAAAAAAGCCCATGGCTCCTGTGGGCTGCTCATTCCCTTTGTGAACATTTTTTTCGTTGAGAAAAGCTGCCACTCTTCCTATGTTTTCTCCAACATCACTTTTCAAAAGCCATCGGATGCATTCGCCGTGACGAAACGCTTTATTTTTCTCTTTATCAAATACCGATTCAATATCGTTGTCCAGCGGCCGAATCCACTGGGGTGTGGACTTGTACATACGCACGGGCAATAACAGAAACTCGCGTATATCCTCCTTACTTATTACTTCGTGAATTTGCATAGCAACGACGCCCGGAAAGATACTCTTTATTTTGACAGGCGTTGATTGGGCAGTGTTATTTTAAATGTTGTCCCCCTTCCTAATTCACTCTCTACCTTCACTTTTCCTCCCAGTTTATCCACCGCATTTTTGACGATATAAAGACCAAGACCACTGCCTTCCGATTGGTCACTGGCGCGGTAAAACATTTCGAAAATTTTTTCAAGACTTACCGTATCGATTCCGATTCCATTATCCTGGAAAACAATTGAGCATTGCCCTTCTTCCGATGCAATTGCGATCGTGATGAAGGTTTCCGGGTTGTCAAGTCTCCTGTACTTGATCGCATTCGATACGAGGTTTCGGAAAATCTCCGCTATGCGCCATGGATCACTGTAGAATTCATCGGCAGAAATGGTGATACTTCTTTCTACCTTCTCAACGCCCTTCAGATAATTAAGGTCATTAAATGTCTGATCGATGATTTTTTGAAAATCAACATTTTCTATCTTCAGATCCATTTTCAAATTTTTGGAATGACTGAGGACATCCCTGATAAAGTGATCGAGCTGCTCGGCCTTTTGTCCCATCAATGTGATGTACTCGGTCAGGTTATCATCATTGCCCGGAAGGCTGGCAAGATGGGCGAGCCCCAGGATCGACGATAGCGGCGCCCGCAGATCATGAGAAACTTTATACACAAAATTGTCAAGCTCTGTATTTCGAATTTTTAATTCTTCCTCTACCTTCTTCCGTTCGGTTATATCGACGTACATACCGAAAATACCAATGGTCTGATCTTGCAACAAGACCGGCACACCGTATATTATAACCGACAAAAGCGTCTTGTCTTTCCGATAACGAACTGTTTCGGTACGGATAACGCGATTGCTTGAAATCAACGTGTTAAGGTCGTTCCCCTCCGATTCAAGATCATCAGGGACAATAAATAAATTGAGGCTTTTCCCTTCAAGTTCTTGCACCGAATAGCCAAACATTTCCTCAAAACCCTTATTAATCTGCACAACATTTCCTTCTTCGTTCAGTAGCGTGACAGCCAGCGGTGTATTCTGAAAAAGTTGATAGAACAATGTTTCAGTTTTTCGAAAACTTACTTCAGCCTTTTTTCGTTCCGTGATATCGGTGAAGATCACCTGAACAGCTGGCTCACCTTCATAAACATATGGATGTGCGGAGGCCTCCACATAGACCACCTTTCCGTCCAGTCGTACATATTTTTCTTCAACGGGTGGAGCTGACTGACCTTCCAGCACCCGTTGCATGCGTTCCTTCACAATCGGAATAGAGTCGGGATGAGCAAATCTCAGCACCTCGAGTCCGATCAAATCTTGCGGACTGTTCGCCCCCATCATCCTGGCCGCCTCGGCGTTCACAAACTTTAATATTCCTTTTGAGTGAATGGCTAATCCAATTGGAAGCTGTTCTACTAATTCACGATAGCGCTGTTCAAGAGCCTTTCGCTCCGTAATATCTGAGAAAATCCCATTGTAGACAATGCGGCCATCCTTCATTCTTACCGGAATACCTTCAGCTTCCACCCAAATGAATCCTTGTTTCCCTTTACACCGGCCTTCCCATCTCCACTCCTTCATGTCGCGAACAGGGTTTTCAACACTTTCATTGAATGATGCGATATCATCGGGATGAATGAAATTTGCAATGGGTAAATGACCTCGCATCATAATTTCGGGGTTGAGGCCAAACAATTCTTCGCAACGAGGGCTGATGTAGGTAAAGTCCCGATTCCCATCTGGAAAGAAGGTATATTCAAATACCACGACCGGTAAATGATCAATCAATCGCTGTCTACTTCCTTTTTTTATCAAGGTCATCCCACGTTAAAAGGTAAAAGTAAGGTTTGCGCCGCGGATTCAGCTATGGATGTAAGAAATGACCCAATATTTAAGTATTATCGCTTTGCAACAAATTCACAAAGTCCGCCGTGCGCAACGATAAAATTGATTTGTGTGCTAAATTCAATTCATGAAAATGATAAAGTATCTCGGCATTGTGGTTACTATTCTGCTTGCTGTTTTAATATCCCTTGGGCTGGCTATTCCCTCCTTTGAATATACGTCAGTCGTTTCCATCAATGCCTCACCGGGAAAGTGCTGGGCCGTTCTCCATGACACAAGTCGGATGAAAAAATGGGTGTCCGGTTTTGAACGACTTACGCTTAAGAGCGGCAATCACTTCCAGGCAGGTGCCGTCTATGAGCTTATCATCCGCCAGAAAGAACGTTATGTCATGCGGGAGGTGATGAAAGAAATAAAAGCTCCTGAATTGGCCAGCTTTGAATTAACAAATGATGTACTGAGGTCAGAATATGATTTTATGCTGGCTCCAAAAGATTCAAAGACTGAAATTACGGCCCACTACAGTATCACGGGTAATAACCTGATGTGGAAATCAATACTCGTTCTTTCAAAGTCGTATTTGCAAGATGAGGCTCAAACGCAACTGGACCTGCTTAAAATTGAAATTGAGACCGGAGATTTGGAATTTGACTAATCCTTCTTCTAATGTCATGTTGATAAATAACAGAATAATTTAAACACATATGGCGGACAGTCTTCATCGGAGGTAAGCATCCTATGAGATCTATGCCGCTCCTATGTGGTTGAGGAGCATCACTATTCAATGGTCTGGTATAAAGCACTTTTAATAAAGCCTCCGTAAAACATTTTTTGATCCAGTTCGTGCAGATCGTTCTCCAATAATACTTCAGTCCAATCAGGAAGGTTTTTATTCTGGAGCCCAGTACTGATTCTGAAAAAAGAATACATGACTAACAACATACAAGCATGCCACCAGGTTGTATTAGTGAAATCAGATACCAGCCAATGGGCGTTTTGTTTGAGGGAAACTTTAATTTTAGCAATCACACTTCGAAGTTCTTCATGGGAGAAAAGATCAAGAAAGAAGAACGTTATCACTGCGTCAAATTCATATACCTCCTTAATCGAATTTTCCGTTCCAAGCCTGAACGTAATCCGACTATTATCTCCAACAGCTTTCATTGCCCGGGTTAACATTTCGGAGGACGAGTCGACGTACAAAATCCTGCAGCCAGGTTTCTGCTGAAGAAACTCCTTTAACCACCAACCTGTACCACCTCCAAGCACAAGCACAGTGGATGTGGGGGACAGGTTGTTGAGGAAGCAAGTCTGTGATCGACGGATTGATTTTCCAAAGACGATCCCGGTCAACAGATCGTAATACCGCGCCACTGAATCAAAACTGTGGTTTTTATCCATTCAAGATGACATAAGGTAAGGGAAACAGGAAAATGAAATCTCCCGCCTGCCTGTAAATATCTTCCCGCTTAAACCAGTCAGCCGCCACCAGGAGAATGACAAGGGCAACATTCATGCTACCCAAAATCAAGGCTTCAGTTTTATAGGGAGTGCTCACCAGCAAGCACGTCAACAGGAATCCCTGTAACAAAAACAAGACTGATAGAACCCTTTTTGACTTTTGCTTTCCGAAAAATGTAACCATGGATACTTGGGTGTCATTGCTGTCATGCTCCAAATCAAACCATGAAAATAAAACCAGGTTTATCAAGGCCGTAAGCACAAAGGCAATCATGAGAAAAATGAGAGAAGCTGAAAGTGGTGTTATATGGAGCGATAGCACAGGTAACAATACACCTCCCGCGTACAAAAGAGCACCCATCGCTTCTTTAAAAGGAGTAATCAATCGCTGAAAAAGCAGATAGAGTAATACAATTATTGCCAACCCCATTCCCCAAACAAAAACCTGTTTTCGGATAAACAGAATCATACAGAGATCGATCACCACCCCCACCGTCACCAGTGTACATACTGCACGAAAATTACGCTGGTGAAGAAGGTGTCGTTTTGTAGAGGCCTCCCTTTTCAACTGGCGGACATCCAGCAAGTGATCGACAGTATAAATAATCCACACAGTAATCCCCAACGCGATGAGACCCTGCGGACGCAACTCAATTCGAAAAATTCGTGCGAAAAAAGCCGCACACACCACCGCACCAAACGCTACATCTACACTGATCAGGTTCAAAAATCGATACAACTGAAAAATATTTTTCATTGGAAAATTCGTGACCACGAGCTTATAATGCACGATCGGATGGCTAACAAAAAAGCTCACCCTTGTCAGGATGAGCCCTCAATTTATTCTATTTTTCTCTTTCCTATACAGACTTAAGCGCCTCCGCTCCGGCCACAATCTCAAGAATTTCTTTGGTGATCGCCGCCTGGCGTGTGCGGTTATACATCAACTTAAGGTCCTTGAGCATTTCACCAGCGTTTTCATTCGCCTTGTCCATGGCGGTCATGCGAGCTCCATTTTCGGAAGCGTTAGAATCGAGTACGGCTTTGTATAACTGCACTTTCAACGACTTAGGTATAAGTCCTGACATGATTTCTTCCTGGTTCGGTTGAAAGATATAATCAATATCCTGCTTTTTCGCGGAAGCAATCGGTAACACTGGCAGAAATTGTTCCGTGATCAATATTTGAGTAGCAACATTCTTGAACTGGTTGTAAACAATTTCGATCTTATCGTAATCTCCACGACGAAAAGCATCAATAAGATACTGTCCCGCCTCAGCGACTTTTTCAAAAGTTAATCCTTGAAAAATATTTACAAAGTCCCCCATTAGCGGGTACTGCCGTTTGCCGAAATAGTCTGCTGTCTTTTTACCTATAGAAAGAACCGTAACATTCTTTTTAGCCTGTTGAATTAAATATTTTTCCTGGATAAGGCGAAGCACGGCTTTAAAAACATTGGAGTTAAAGGATCCACATAATCCGCGGTCTGAGCTAATCGCAACAATCAATATTTTTTCCTCTTTCCTTACCGTGCTGTACCAGTTATCGCCGTCATTATTTCCGGATGAGAGATTTTGCAATATAGCGGTCATCTTTTGCGCAAAGGGGCGCATCTGGATGATACGGTCCTGGGACTTGCGCAGTTTCGCCGCCGCCACCATCTTCATGGCTTTGGTGATTTGCTGCGTACTGGTCACCGAACTGATCCGGGTCTTGACTTCTTTTAAACTAGCCATATGTTAAAATCGTCGAACAATCATTGTCAGGTTGATACCCAGTTAGTAGCTGCCAGCCAATTCCAGCGCAACCTTTTTCAACATTTCCATATCCGCATCTTCCACCTTACCAACTTTGAAATTGTCGAGGATATTTTTATGTTGGGCTCTCATCAAGGCAAGAAAATCCGCTTCGAACTCTTTCACTTTATTCACCGGAACCTTGTCAAGATAGCCCCGGGTTGACGCTGTTAAAATTGCTACCTGCTCCTCGACCGGTACGGGTTGATATTGAGGTTGCTTCAAAACTTCTGTATTTCTGCGGCCGCGTTCGATCGTCAGTTTAGTAGATGCGTCAAGATCAGAACCGAACTTCGAAAACGCTTCTAGCTCACGGAACTGGGCTTGGTCAAGTTTCAAGGTACCGGCTACCTTCTTCATTGATTTGATCTGTGCCGATCCACCTACCCGCGATACAGAAATACCTACGTTGATAGCCGGGCGGATACCCGAGTTGAAAAGGTTGGTCTCCAGGAATATCTGCCCGTCTGTAATGGAGATAACGTTGGTTGGAATATAAGCGGAAACGTCATTGGCCTGTGTTTCAATAATCGGAAGCGCCGTGAGAGAACCGCCACCTTTTACAAGATGCTTGATAGAAGGCGGAAGGTCATTCATCTTCTGTGCCAGCGCATCATTGTTAATAATTTTTGCTGCTCGTTCCAGAAGGCGTGAGTGTAAATAGAATACATCGCCAGGATACGCTTCGCGTCCCGGGGGTCTTCTCAATAGCAACGAAACCTCACGATACGATACCGCCTGTTTGGACAAATCATCATAAATAACGAGGGCAGGACGACCAGTATCGCGGAAAAACTCGCCGATCGCAGCGCCTGTAAACGGTGCAAAGAATTGCATAGGGGCCGGATCAGCGGCTGAAGCTGAAACGATAACCGTAAACGGCAATGCTCCTGCCTTTTCCAGAGTGGCAGCAACCGATGCAACAGTCGAGGCCTTTTGACCAATAGCAACATAAATGCAATATACCGGCTTGCCTGATTCGTAGAATTCCTTTTGATTGATGATTGCGTCAATGGCCACTGCCGTTTTTCCGGTCTGGCGATCACCGATGATCAACTCACGCTGGCCGCGGCCAATCGGAATCATCGCGTCAATGGCCTTGATACCTGTTTGAAGTGGTTCATTTACGGGTTGACGAAAAATTACCCCAGGTGCTTTACGCTCCAGTGGCATTTCATACAGGTCACCCGACAGCGGGCCTTTGCCATCAATTGGTTTTGCCAATGTATCAACCACACGACCAAGGACACCCTCTCCAACTTTTATGGAAGCGATCTGGCCGGTGCGTTTTACAGTGGCTCCTTCTTTGATACCCTGAGGATCACCCAATAACACGGCACCCACGTTATCTTCTTCCAGGTTCAGTACCAATGCACGTAAACCATTTTCAAATTGAATCAATTCCCCAGCCTGGGCTTTGGTGAGGCCGTATATACGAGCTACGCCATCACCGATCGTCAGCACGGTACCAACTTCTTCCAACTCAGCATCCGTACGGGCGTGAGATAATTGCTCGCGTAATATTGCGGATACTTCTTCAGGTCTGATCTCTGCCATAATTTCGTTATTCGTTATTCGTAAATTTTATTCGTCTTTCGTAACTCGTCATTCTAAAACTCCTTCACATAATAGTTCTCATTGAATTTCAAGCTCAGCTTTTTTAATTTACTCTTGATGGATGCGTCGATTTGGCGGTCGCCTACATTGAGGATGAATCCACCGATCAAATCCTTATCCACTTTCTCATCCATCTCGACTTGTTTTCTATCACTAAGCTTCTTCGCGATCGATTCGATCATCTCGCGCATTTCCTTATCCATTGGCAATGTGGTCGTGATGCTTGCCTGGCCAATTCCTTTGTATAGGTTATAGGCATTATGAAATTCAGTGGCGATAGAAGGTAACAAGGGTTCGCGGTTCTTACGGGTAAGAATGTCGATGATCGCCATCGAAAGAGGATTCATTTTGCCTGCAAATATCTTTTCAAGAATATCCCGCTTCTTATCATGACGGATTACCGGGCTCTTTAACATCAGCACAAAGGCGCGATTTTCTGTACAGATTTTCGAAAACAGCAGCATATCTTGATGAACAGCTTCTACGGCCCCCCTCTCCACTGCCAAATCAAGCAGTGACTTTACGTATCTTGATGCTACTCGTAAATCAGCCATGAACTAGTTCAGCTTTAATTCCTTTATGAAACTTTCCACAAGGTCTTTTTGTGCCTTATCGTTAGCGAGGTTTTTCTTGATGAGTTTTTCAGCGACCTCTAAAGAAAATTGTGCTACTTGAGCACGCACATCGCGCAGGGCTGCCTGCTTCTCGATATTGATCACCGCTTTTGCATCTTGAATGATCCGGTCTGCATTTTTCTTAGCATCCGTCTGGGCCTGGTCATGAACGCGGTTGGCAGCTTCCCGCGCGTCTCGTAAAATATGATCACGTTCTTCACGCGCTTGCTTCAAAAGCTTTTCATTGTCAGATTTTAGCGAAGCCATTTCTGCTTTTGCTTTCTCAGCCGAGTCGAGTGCTGTTTGAATGGACGTTTCTCTTTCTTTCAATGAAGATAAGATAGGCTTCCAGGCCATCTTGGTCAACAGGACAAAGAGCGCAACGAAGATGATCAGTTGCCAGAAAAGAAGGCCGGAGGCGGGGGTTAGTAAATCCATAAGTTTATTTTTTCAATTAGCCCAACGATTTCTCACTTTTGTAGAATTAAAGAAGATTTGCCCGGCCAATTGCCTAGGGCAAATCTTCCTAATCAGCTTATCCCTTAAAGGAAATCAGCAAGCAAATAACCAACGCAAAAAGCGCGGCTACTTCAACAAGAGCAGCAATCACAAGCATGGAGGTCTGCAACTTGTTGGCAGCTTCCGGCTGGCGAGCCATTGCTTCCATTGCAGAGCCACCGATCCGGCCAACACCGATCCCCGCACCAATTGCAGCAAGACCTGCGCCAATGCCCGCACCCATAATCGCGTAGCTGATGTCTACTAAAATTGAGAATAACATACTTTAAAATTTAAGTGAAACAAAGACCGGGACTCCCCGGAATATTTTAAGCAGTCTTCGCTGCTTCCATTTTCTTCCTTAATGATGCTCGTGCTCCTCAATGGCCATACCAATGTAGAGTGATGTGAACATCGTAAAAACATATGCCTGTATCCCAGCTACCAACAATTCAATCAGGTTGATGAAAATTACCACGATGGCCGATCCTATCCCCACAAAATAACTTTGAAAAATAAATGTTAGGCAAATCAATGCCAGGATCACAATATGTCCGGCTGTGATGGCGACGAATAAACGCACAGTAAGGGAGAATGGCTTAGTAAATACACCGATCAACTCCACCGGCAAAATAATCACGCGCAGCCAGTGTGGCACACCGGGTGTCCAGAATATATGTGACCAGTAATTTTTATTACCACTAAAAATTGTAATAAAAAATGTAAGTAACGCCAGGACTAATGTCACGGCAATATTTCCTGTGAGATTAGCCGCACCAGGAAGCAAGCCCAGTACATTGCCGAAGAAGATGAAAAAGAAAAGGGTCAGCAAATAGGGAAGATATTTTTCATACTTCGGACCGACGTTGGGCTTGACGATTTCATCCTTTACAAAAACAACAATCGGTTCGATAAACGATTGCAGTCCCTTGGGGGCTTTGCCTTTGTTTGTCTTGTAAGCGCGGGCAACGGAAAGAAACACAAATAAAAGTACCGATGCATTGATGAACAGCATCAACACATTCTTGGTAATAGACAAATCCAATACTGCTTTTCGTGAGTCGGCCAGATAAATATGGTTGTGTTCCAGTTTGTATCCGTTGTAATCAACAGGCTCATGGTGCTCAAAGAAACGAGCGGAGGAAAAAACATCAAGCCCTTTTTCAGCAGAATATACAATGATGGGAAGCGGGATCACCAGGCCATCGGTGAGGTGCCATTGATGGGCATCCATCACGTGTTCCAGGATGACTTCACTCACATTGAATACCTCCTTGTGACCGGCATTTTCTGTGGGTTGATTTTCTTCCTGCCCCTGCGCAAAAGCAGTCAAAATTGACGTCGAAAAAATGATGGCCAAAACGACAAAAATCGTGCTTTTTACTAATAAAAATGGCTTTCTTGGGCAGCGGTTCACAGACAATTTAAATGGTGCGCAAAACTATTGATTAATCGACCAAAAAAAAATCTTTAAAGATCTTTTTGGCCAGCCTTTAAGGCCTTCTTGCATTTATTTGACGATACAATACCATTACTTCCAGGGCTGTAAACAGGAAATAACACACCAAAAAAAGTAAGGCGTTTTCCTTTGCGCCCAACTTGTCCAGCACGATTAACGTGAAAATAAAGCCGCCAAAAAAAAGGATTCTCAGAACCGTGGCTCCCAGGTATATTTTTACAAAATCATCTGGTTGCAGATTCAACTTCCGTGTTGTGAACCAGTAGAGTGCAATAGTCGACAGTGCAATAAAAATAATAATCTCAATGAAAAATGAGGGATGTGTAAACCATCCCAAGCCGCTACCTGCCAGCACGAATCCCAGTACCAGGAATGCCAGCAAAAGCGTCATGATAATAAACCGCAGCAACTATTCTTTATTGAGTCTCTTGTAAATCAGGTACAACATACCTGCAAACACAATGAGCACAAAGGATAACAAAAATGCAGGAAAAGTTAATCCAAGATAGCCATCAAGACGATAACCTGCCCATGCTGCCAGACCAATGCCCCCGAATAGTTGAAGGGCAAAGCCACTGTACTTGAGATACGAATCAGATGGCTTCGGCTCGGTAGGCGTGCGGTCCTGTTCCATTATTCTCTGCAGACTTGATGTCTTTGATCGCTGCACCCATCTTGCAACTGCCATTAAAAACAGCGCCTGGCTCGACAACCAGTTTACCGGTAGAAATGTCACCATGCACGTTTGCCGAGGCCTTGAGCACCAGCATTTCTGATATTTCAATTTTGCCCTTTACGCTTCCTTCGATATCGGCATTCTGAGCAGTGACGTTCCCATCGATATGACTCGAGTGGCCCAAAACAATTTTAGATTTTGATTTGATGTTGCCATTGATACGTCCTTCAATGCGAATGTTGCCGAAGGTTTCAATGTTCCCTTCCAGTATAGTGCCTTTACCAATCACATTGCTGGAATTGCTGATCTCTTCAGCCGCTTTTTTTTCCTCCTTTGTTGTAAACATGACTTCAGATTTTAAAACGTTACAAACTCTTCCGGATTAAGCGAGTTGCCATTGTACCAAAGTTCAAAGTGAAGGTGGGGTCCATCAGTCATCTCGCCACTGTTGCCAACAATAGAGATTATTTCACCTGCGTTGACAAAACTACCAACTTTTTTCAATAATTCAGCATTGTGTTTGAACACCGATATCAGGTTGCCCCGGTGCTGGATAGCAATCACGTAGCCGGCATCCTGTGTCCAGGAAGACAGGATCACTGTACCATCAGCGATGCATTTGACTGGCTCGTTCGTTTTGGCTACAATGTCAACTCCATAGTGGCCCTTCTTTACATCGTAGCGATCTGAAATAAAGCCAGTGATCGGTGTAAAAAAAAATGTTTCCTGCAATTCCCGGTACTTACTGCTGGTGAGCGTTATCAACGAAAGCTCTGACTGTTCAAAATCCTTTCTGAATTGGGAATCCGTTGGTGCAAGTTTCATGCTGCTCACCGGCTTGATTGGCTTGTCTTGTCCTTTCAGGGCCGCTGCCGGATCAATAAAATTACTATTGGTTGTGTCGCCGTTAAAGACCCGTTTGAAATTTTGAATGAACTTGTCCTTGTTCTCTTCTTCCATCGCCAACGAGTCTACTTTGAAGGCAAGCTGATCCAGCTTCTTGATCGTTTCGCGTTGCGCAAAACGCGGATCAAACCATCGGGATAAAAGGGTTTGCGCCAAATAAAGACTGCCTACAAACATGATAATGAACAGGACAATCGTAAAAACCAGCAACTTTGCATAGGTAAAGCCAAAGCGCGATCGCTCCTCCAGGTTGTCCTCGTTACGGATCACCATCTGGTAGGGTGTGTTAAATCTCTCCGATAGGGTCTTTTTTGGCTTCAAAAGCAGCGAAAATATTAGTAAAATTAGATATTCCGGGCGATTATAATATTGAAAATGTGTTTTTTACGTTTGTAGCTCAAACCGATTCATGAAGGTCTTTTGGAGGATATTTTTGTGGTCATTTCTTTGCCTTCAGGCTACCCTGTGGTGGGGTTGTTCTTCCAATCAAAACACCATTGTTGGTGACCTGTTCCACAATACAACGGCCCGTTTCAATGGATATTTCTATGCCAAGGAGAAAACCCGGGCGGTAGAGAAAGTAATTCTTAAAAGTCTGGATGATAACCCCAATCAAATTCTCCGGCTGTACCCCAAGTTGGATACTACGATGGCAAAAAGCTATCGTAAAGACACTGAAGAAATTATTAAGATGGCCTCCATTTCCATCCAGCGACACCCTAACAGCCGCTGGGTAGATGACAACTACTTGTTGGTGGGCTTGGCACGCTTATACGATTGCGATTTCGCAAATGCCGTCCAGACATTTAAATATGTCAACACAAAAAGCCATGATCCTAACTTGCGTCACCAGGCGTTGGTGCATTTGATTCGGACGTTTACTGAGCAAAACGAATTTGAAAAAGCAGAAGAAGCTTTCCATTTTTTAGAAAAAGAAAAACTTAACAGAACCAACGCAAAAAACCTTTATCTGGAACAGGCCTACTACTATCAAATAAAATCTGATTATGACAACATGGTAAGGAGTCTTACCAAAGCGGATTCTCTCCTCACCCGTGCTGACCGGAAAGGGAGAATTTACTTTATCATCGGCCAGGTGTATCAAAAACTCGGCTTCAGCTCGGAAGCTTATAACTACTATAAGAAATGCCTCACTACCAATCCTGAGTACGAGATTGATTTTTACGCGCGACTTAACATGGCGCAAGTAGCCAGACTTGATAACTCCCGTAATGTACGAGCTGTTCGAAAGCAGTTTGAAAAATTATTAACAGACGCCAAGAATTACGAATTCAGAGATAAGATTTATTTCGAGTTGGGGGAATTTGAGCGAAAGCAAGGGAATGTTACCGAGGCAATTGACCAATATAAATCATCGGCGCATGCTGGCAAAAACAAGCGCATACAAGGCAATGCCTTTCTCCGCGTCGGACAATTGTATTTTGATTCACTTAAACGCTTTTCGCTGGCGAAGTCGTACTACGACAGCGCGATCAGCGCGTTGCCGAAGGAATTTGAAAATTATGATGCTATCAAAAAACGACATGAAGTGTTGGGTGAATTTGTAAAATACACGGAGACCATTCAATGGCAGGACAGTTTGTTGATGATGGCCTCCCTGGACTCCGCTTCCCTCCGCGCACATGTTGATTCAGTGTTTGCCGCCAAAGAAAAAAGTACCGATGCCCGGAAAAAGAAAAAAAAGAAATCGGATAACGGTAATACCGGTAACAATCAGAATAGCTCCTTTTTCCAAACAGAGTCCAACAGCACCAACGATTGGTACTTTGGTAACGCATCTGCTGTATCCTCAGGCCAGAATGAATTTAAGCGCATCTGGAGCGAGATTCCACTGGAGGATAACTGGCGAAGATCCTCCCGGTCCGCCGTGCCCCTGACAGGTATATCTGCACCTGTTGAAACTGCGCCCAACAGCATTATTGCCAAGGCAACTGTTGGGGGCCAACAAAAAGTAAGTCCGGCGGAAGATGCGGCCGCTAAACTCTTTGCTCAGCTTCCAAAAACTGAGAAACAGAAAACCGAATCATTGCTAAAAATTGAAGAAGCTTACTTTAAGCTTGGTGATCTTTACTACTTTCAATTGGCAGAAAAGGAAAATGCTGCTGGTTCTTATGAAAAACTACTCGCCCGCTTTCCAACATCTTCATTCAAACCGGAAGTGCTCTACAAACTATACCTGATTCATAAAGAGAAAGGTGACAGACAGGCAGACATTCTTGCACAAAATCTGAAAGATGAATTTCCCAATTCCACCTATACCAAAATATTGCTTAATCCGGACTATCTAAAGGAAACTAGTGTAGCAGCGGAAAAACAGAAAATAATCTACAAAGAGGCCTACGCCGAATTTCAGCGAAACAATTTGAGGGGAACACAGGAAAAAATAAAGTTGGCAAAGGACATCGGCGAAACTTCGTTTACGCCTCAACTGGATTTACTCCAAATTCTAATCACGGGTAAAACCGAAGATGTCACCCGATATCAATATGAGCTTGGGGAGTTTATCAAAAAATATCCAGATGCTCTTGTGCATACCTACGCAGAAACATTGCTGGCAAGCTCCAAGACGTTTATTGAAAAAACAGAACGTTCAAAAGGGATAAGGTTTGTTGCTTCTTTTGAAGAACCACACTATTTCGTAATTGTCCATCGCATCCAGGATAAGGCTAGCACTGCGATGGCTACTGCAGTGGAGAAATTCAATCTGCTGTTTTATAGGAGTAAAAAGCTCGAGGCAAGTAATCTTATTTTCAATGATCAGTATGTGTTGACGTTCGTCGGCATGCTGGGCAACAAAACGGAAGCATTGGAATATTTTAACCGGTTCGACAACCAAGTGGCTAAAGGGCTGCCCTTTTCCACCTTAAATTTCCATAACTTTGTTATTACCAAAGATAATTTCAATATCTTCTACAGAAACAAAGCTCTCGATGAGTACCTCAGCTTCTTCGACCGACACTATCAAAAAGAAAATCAGTGATCTGCTGAACCATCAGCGGCCCTGGTTTCGCAAGGTCATTAAATATAGCTGGATTGCATTCCTGTGTTTCATCCTGGGCTTGCCGTTGTACGTGTATTCGGTAGATTGGAATCTCTTTGGACTTTTTGGGGGGATGCCCAGTCTCGCTGACGTAGAGAACCCTGAGAACGATCTTTCTTCTGAATTAATATCTGCAGACGGGGTTTCACTTGGCCGGTATTTCAGATTCAACAGAAGCCAGGTCAATTTCGATGAACTTTCAAGTGACCTGGTGAATACCTTGGTGCTTTCGGAGGATCATCGGTTTTATGAGCACTCTGGACTAGACCTTCCATCCTATTTTCGTGTTGCCTGGGGGCTGCTTACGCTAAGTCCTCAAGGTGGCGGCAGCACCATTACCCAACAGTTGGCTAAGAACTTGTACACCCGCAATCCGGATCGGTCGTTGGATGGCACACTGGCCAGACTTGGCCGTTATCCAAGACGTATCATTCAAAAGACAAAAGAATGGCTCATTTCTGTAAACCTTGAACGCAATTTCACAAAACCCGAAATCATTGCCATGTACCTGAATACTGCAGAGTTCAGCAGCAACAGTTACGGTATCAAAGTTGCCAGCGAAACCTATTTTAACAAACCCCCAGACAGCCTCAACTTGCAGGAGTCGGCCCTGCTGGTGGGTATGTTGCAAAACCCAACATTTTATAACCCTGTCAGAAGGCCTGAAAACGCTTTGCAAAAACGGAATGAAGTTCTCAAAAAGGTTTTCAAAGGCAACTATAAAATCACGTCACGCGAAAAGTACGACTCGATTGCTGCCCTTGACCTTGGCTTGAATTTTAAAATTCAAAACCAGAATGAAGGTCTCGCTACGTATTTCCGGACAGTCATTACCACAAAACTTATGGATTTTTGCTCCCAGCGTGGTCTTGATTTATGGAACTCGGGTCTGCGGATTTATACAACCATTGACAGCCGTTTACAGAAATATGCCGAAGAAGCAGTGGCAGAGCATATGAACTTTCTTCAAAAAGAATTTGAAAAGCAGTGGAAAACGAAAGGCGGAAATCCCTGGGTGGATGAAGATTGGAAAGAAATACCCGGTTTTTTAAAATTGCGCATTAAACAGACAGATGCTTATAAAAACCTCGTGGCAAAATACGGAGAGAAGTCTGACTCCGTACGCATCATGCTTAACCTCAAAAAACCCGTAACGATTTTTGATTGGCGCGGAGAAAGAGACACATTATTCAGTTCCATGGACTCACTCGCATACTACAAACGATTTTTGCAAACCGGTATGATGTCAATGGATCCAACCACCGGCCACATCAAAGCTTGGGTAGGTGGATTTAACTATAAGTATTTCAAATACGATCACGTCAAGCAGGGCAAACGACAGCCCGGTTCTACGTTCAAGCCATTTGTCTACGGTCTTGCTATGGAGTCGGGGTATTCTCCTTGCTATGTCCTGGAAGACATCTCACCAAGTTTTAAGGTATCGGGCACTGTATGGTATCCGCCTAATTTCGACGGGAAAAGGGGAAATGGAGAGAAAATGACAATCCGCCAGGCGATGGCGCGGTCCGTTAATTCCATTACCGCGCAAATGATGAAGGCGCTGGGTGAGGAGAATGTAGTGGAGTTTGCCCACAGGGTTGGAATCGAGAGTAAACTTGATGCCGTTCCCTCGCTTTGTCTGGGTGTCAGTGATGTATCCTTGTATGAAATCGTCGGGGCGTATAGTACGTTTGTCAATAACGGCATCCATACAGAACCATTTTATATCACCCGCATTGAAGACAAGAATGGGAACGTGATCGAAAATTTTGTTCCGAAAACAATACAGGCCATCAGCGACCAAACGGCCTACAAAATGATTTACATGTTGAGAGGCGGCGTGGAAGAAGACTATGGAACTTCAAGCTGGATGACTGCTGACCTCCGAAAAGACAATGAAATAGGTGGAAAAACCGGCACAACCAACCAGGCTTCGGATGGTTGGTACATCGGTGTTACCCACGACCTCGTCACAGGTGTTTGGGTGGGTGGCGATGAGCGCAGCATCCATTTCCCATCGTGGGTATTTGGACAGGGCGGACGCACGGCAGGGCCCATTTGGAAAAAATACATGACCAAGACGTATCTCGACCTAACTACCGGCATTACCAAGGGGAAATTTAAAGTTCCGCCGTCCGGAGTGGATATATCACTGGATTGCTCCCGATTCCAGCAGACGGACTCCACGAAGTTGAATCAAAAACCCTGGGATATCAATAATTAATCCATGACCGATGTGCTGAAAGAAAAAGTAGCATCGCTGCCGGATTCTCCGGGTATTTACCGGTTTTATGACAAGGGGGAGTCATTGATTTATGTGGGCAAGGCGAAGAGCCTCAGGAAGCGTGTCAGCAGCTATTTTGTAAAGCAATCACAATACAATCGGAAGACGGAAAAGCTCGTTTCGGAAATCCGAAAAATCGAATTTACACTTGCCAATACTGAGTTCGATGCTTTGCTCCTCGAGAACAATTTCATCAAAGAGAATCAGCCCAGGTATAATATCTTACTGAAGGACGATAAAACTTTTCCATACCTCTGCATTTTAAAGGAGCGCTTTCCAAGAATCATTTACACACGCAAATACATTCCTCGGCAGGGTGAATATTTTGGACCCTACACCAGTGTTGCATCGATGAAAAGTGTTTTAGAACTCGTTCGAAAATTATATTCCATCAGGACGTGCAACCTGCTTCTTTCTGAAGAGAATATTGCAAAGAAAAAATTCAAGGTTTGTCTTGAATATCATTTGGGTAACTGCAAGGGTCCTTGTGAAGGGTTACAGGAGGAAGGCCCCTACCTGGAAGAAATCGCGCTGGCCAGGAGCATTCTTAAAGGCAATCTCAGCATTGTCGAAAACTACTTTGAAGAAAACATGAAGTGGGCATCGGAGGCAATGGAATTCGAACGGGCAGCACTATTTAAGCATAAATTAAATTTGCTGGAGAAATTTCAGTCAAAATCATTGGTTGTCAATCGAAAGCTCACCGACATTGATGTCATCACAATTACAAGTTCGCCATCGGATGCCTTTATTAATTTTTTACAAATTAGAGAAGGTGCTATTGTGTTCTCCAAAAATGTGGAAGTCAAAAAGAAACTGGAAGAATCGGATGAGGAAATACTTACAATCGTAGCGCACCAACTCCGCATGGAAACCAACAGCCGTCACTCCACTATTTTTAGCAATAAACCCCTGTTGGTTACTGACGAATTCATTGAAAATATTGTTCCGCAGATTGGCGACAAGAAAAAATTGGTGGACTTATCCTTGAAAAATGCTCTGTTCCTGAAGGCCAAAAAAGAAATCGCCAAGGAAGAAACCAAAATAAAAAATATCGAAGTTCTGCAGGGCCTCCAGAAGGACTTACAATTAAAAAAACTTCCAAGAATTATTGAATGCTTTGATAATTCGAATTTGGGAGGAACGAACCCGGTGGCATCCATGGTGCGCTTTGCAGATGGTAAGCCTGACAAAAGCGGTTACCGTCACTTCAATATTAAAACCGTCGAGGGTCCGGATGATTTTGCATCCATGAAAGAGATTGTTGGCCGTCGCTATCACAGAATTCTCGCAGAAAACAGTGAGCTTCCAAATTTGATAATCGTAGATGGTGGGAAGGGTCAACTCAGCAGCGCGGTCGAGGCGTTACAGGAGTTAGCAATTTATGGTCAGGTGCCCATTATTGGCATTGCCAAGAAACTGGAGGAGATTTACTACCCGGAAGATCCCCTTCCATTACATATTAATAAAAAGTCCAGAAGCCTTTTACTCATACAACACATCCGCGACGAGGCCCACCGTTTCGCTATTACCTTTCACAGAAAGAAAAGAAGCCAATCCGTTTTTACCACCGAACTTGAAAATATCAAGGGCATTGGCAAGTCAAAAGCCAATGCATTGCTGGCCCACTTCAAGTCCATCAAAAAGATAAAAGAAGCTGACCGGTCTGAGCTGGAGAAGTTTGTTAGTTCAGCGTTGGCAGAAAAAATAAAGCAGATGCCTTAGAAGGTGCCTCACGCTGGCTTCACATTGCCTGTTTTTTCAGCCTGATTTTGTCCATTCTTACATGGCCCTCCTGCATTCCAAATCGAACTCAGATAAGCCCTTCTGTAAAACAAAAATGCCTGGATAAACCAGGCATTTTCTTATATCAGCAGATAGGGATCAGTATTCCCACAAATTGTGCTCTTTCTCCATCAGTCTCATTTCTTCCCACTCGGTAGCCCAAACGGCTTCCTTATAGGGGCGCCGGTTGTTGTTGTAGGTTTCAAATATTGTTTCGTCATCGGGGTTTTCAACCTTATCAATGGTACAGTGGAAAAGGCGCAGCAGGAACGCATCCGCATAATTTCTCTTTTCAGCCATGTTTTGGCGGTTGAACCAAATGGCTTCGGCTACGTGCGTTGGATCTCTGAACACTTTTTCGAGGTCTTTATACAGAAACCAGCCAAGCGATTTAAAGCTACCATTTGCAACATCCTGCTCAGGATCAGGATTTGACTTATCAAGCGGGATATAGGCCTTTAACTCAACGGCAAGCATATCGTAGTACAACCGCGACCTCCTCTTATCAAAGATCACATCCTCCACAAGAGTAAGTTTGGATACGTCTGCAGGCTCCACATTGATCGCCTTTCCTTCCGGTGACACCGCCCAATGATCCTTGTCGGTCGAGGGGTTCATCACCGGCACGTCTCCTATTGTTTCATAATTCGTTCCGTCAAAAGCCACTTTATCTCCAATCTTGTAGGCTTTTTCAACACTCCAGGCTTCAAATGCGGTTTTACCTTTTCCTGTTCTTTTCCAGCTTCTTGAGTCGTTAGATGGTGTTTTAGAAGGAGCATCATCGCTCGCTTCGTAATTGACGCCCTTATAGCTATACTTATCACCGAGCGTATAGTTTTGCGTCGCCACCCACTCTGGGAATACTACCCCCTCTTTTGACAAAAGGCCTGAAAGGAATTTGTCCTTTGGAATTTTTGTTACGAGATCCGCTTCATAAAAGTCCGACAACTCACCCGACTTGACCGCATTCATGATCAATTTGGTGATCTCATTGCGCTTGGCAAAAAATCCCTTGTTCTGTTTCTCGCGAAGATTGATGGCCCTCCAAACCCTCACCTTATACATTTGTTCGTACTTGGGAATCTTGAGTAGTGAATTCGGATCCACTTGCGCCTCATCCTGCGCAACGCAAATGTTACAGAACATGACTATTGCCAACCCAACTACGATCCTCTTGGTCCTCATACCCTTAAATTTATTTTATCGGAATAAACTTTGTTTCAACGAAATCCACTTTATCGTCATCACCGGTAAACGTTTTCCTGGTTACCGTTCTTATATCAATTACGATAAGATCGCCACGCTGGAACTGCGACTTATACGCAGATAAGTCTATGATTTCAGACGTTGGATTGAGTGTAAACCGGCGGTCCCCGTTGCCTTTTTTACAATAGACTTCCATGGTGCGTATACGATACTTTGAGTCGTCTTTCAATGCCGCCTTAAAGTTGGTTTCCGCTTCTGCCGAAACCCGGAGTCCTCCCGGGCTGCTCACACCATCTTTCGGATTAATTTCTTTACCGTTATCATCCTTTACAACATAGTGTGGATTCGGAACCGGCAGCACGTCAAATGCCTTGGTGCTGATGGGCACTCCTGCATTCGTCACCACTACTTTGATCTGACCTTTCTGCTTGGGAATAAGCGTAGTAACCCCTGGACGGTCTCCCTTTATGATGGTAACCTGATCGGCTGAGCTAAAGTTTGGATTGTACGACTCACCCAACACAGGACAATTAAATGTTATCGGGTTACCGCAATTTAAGTAGGCAGAGGGTCGTGCGCCCGAGACCACCTCGACCGTAGGTACCACTACTTTGTAGTCAATTGTTCTCTTAAGCGGGTCTTTCCCTTCCACTCGTATTTCAGTATTAAAATGCCCAGAACCCATCCCATTTGCATCAAAGCTTCCGTCAGCCCTGGCGGAAAACTCAATCATAGCCATCTTGATACCGGTTTCAGGGTCTGTCGTCACGGTCAAAGCCGTTCCATCCCTGAACATCTGTGGGGGAGGACCACCTGACGTGGCGCCCGCCATAAACAATCGTCCCTGGTACTTTGCGCCGACAGCAACAATGCTTGGCCCCATTACCATGGGCACAACCTTATCAAAGTTGAAGTTTTTAGAGCCCGCAATTGAATCCAAACGATCAAGTGCTAACCCTTCATATTCCAAAATTTCCGTTTGCATCTGGGAGACACCCGCGATGGCTGACATCGTAGGGTTTCCATGAAAGGAGAATTCAATAAAGTCAAGCTCACCGTGCTCTACTTTCGGTGTGCCGTCATCGTTCTTTACAATGTTGCCCTCCGAGTCTTTTTCTGCTAATTCAGGAAAGTCTTCTGCTTTCTTATTAAGCTTACTAAACTTCTTTCCGGAAAGCACTTCCAGCTTGTCTTTGAAATTGACCAACTTCTTTTCGTAATCGGGAGCCAGTGTTGATTTATCATTCAGCATTTTTTCTTCCGCAATGTTTGTATTGCCCACCAGTTCAGGGCCTTCGATCGGCGTTCCATCATGCTCCTGGCTCAACACAGACTTGAGACTGTCCAACGATTTAATGGTTGCTTTCGTAAGGTCTCGGACTTGCTGGGCTTTTGCCATCGCATCCTTCACAAGCGGATTATCACTTTTTTGGTTTAAAATCCTTGCCAGCTTCCCTTCGTTCGTCAACGTACTTTCATCTCTCAATTCTATGAGGGTGGTATTCATAATGGCAAACTTCTCAAGCACCGTGCTGCTTACATTAAGTGCTAAGAGGGCTGTTAGCACCAGGTACATCATACCTATCATCTTTTGCCTCGGAGTTTCCTTACCGCCTGACATATTGTATTTGTTTTAGAGTTTAAATCAGAATCAACCTTAAACTGCTACTCAACCTTACTTTGCAGAAGAACCTTTCATTGCTGTTAACATACTTCCGTATACGTTATTCAATGAAGTGAGATTGTCTGTCAACTTACCCAATTCGGAAGTGAATTTTGATGTATTGGCTCCAACGGAAGACAGGCCTTGCATTGCACCTGTTAAGCTTTCGTAGAACTTATTCATATTCTTCACATGTGAATCGGCATCCTTCAATTCCATTTCATAAATGGTATTGAGAGCCGCCAGATTCTTTGTCACTTTTTGCACTTGTGCGTGATACTCACCCGTATCTTTGGATGCATCGGCCATTGCTGAAACGGCTTTCATCGCCGAGCCATATGACTTGTTCATCTCTGTGAGTGAAGCGGAGGCCGCCTGCACATTCTTCGCATATTCGTTTGTGGCTACGGCCGCATTCGAAAGATTATTCATTTGCGTAGCGGACGTTGCAAGGTTCGTTAGTCCCTTGCCCAGATTATCCAGGAGGTTTTGATCAACCTTGGCGGTTTTTAGCATGTCATCAATCTTAAGTAGGGGTGATTCTCCTGCTCCCGGGCGATTGCTAATGCGGGTAGCGGTCTGATTGGCTGGACCCTCATATTCTTCTGATAACTCAGGATAAACCTTTGACCAATCTGGGTCCTCGTGCTTAGGCTCAAATGCGCTAAGGAAGAAAATGCCAGCCTCCACTGAAAGACCAATCATTAACATCAGGTTAGCTCCTGGTAAGTGAAGAATTTTGAAGAGAGCACCTATGATTACGACTGCCGCACCAATTCCATATATCTTGGGCATGATGGTTTCATAGAGCAATTGCATGAATCCGCCTTTTTTCTTTGCCATGGTTATTTAAAGTTTAGGGTTTAAGGTTTTCGTTTTCTTGGAGTTAGCACGAGTTAAAGATAGCACGAGTTTTCAATTATTAAAATTCGGTCCCGGATGACCGCCCCAGGTGGGTCAGGGCACAACGGAATCCAATATAAGCACGCGAAGAGTCTTTGAATTCATAGGTTCTGGTACCCGTTTCCAAGTAATACGCTACATCTTTCCATGAACCACCACGAACAACTTTCTTAGGGGGAATCTTGGCATTAAATTTCTTATTGTCGGGATCTGTGCGAGGATCAATATATTGAGGGTTCAGGTCCCACACGGTAGGCACAGAGGCCGGATTGAAGTCATCAAGACACCATTCAGAGACGTTGCCAGAAGTATCAAACAGCCCGTAATCATTCACAAAGTATGATCTAACGGGGGAGGTGTACGCAAAGCCATCATCGAAGAAGTTACCTCTTCCGGGCTTGAAGTTCGCCAGCATACAACCTTTGGAGTTACGGATATAGGGGTTACCCCATGGATATTTTGCCATATCCCTTCCGCCACGCGCTGCGTATTCCCATTCCGCTTCAGAGGGAAGGCGAAATTCCGGCATTGGAAATTCACCTACGGTCTTCCGGAAATCATTAAGGTAGGCCGTTCTCCATTTTCCAAAAAATACTGCCGCATCCCAGTTAATTCCCACAACAGGATAATCATCATAGCCCGGATGCCAATAATAGTAGTCCTGAACAGGATCGCCCATGTGATGTGCAAAATCGCGCACCCAGCAGGTGGTATCTGGGTAATACTTTTGTCTGAACGTCCCAGCGTCTACCGCAGGGAAACCTTCAATCGTTCCATTGTCCACCAGGAACCAGTTTGTAAACTGGCGATACTCATTGTTCGTGATCTCGGTGTCATCCATAAAGAATGGCCCGATGGTGATTTGCTTGTTAAAGTTAATTTGTGTGGATGCAGGGTCTTCATCTGCCTGCCCCATGTGGAATGTGCCTGCCGGGATGGGCACCATACCATACAGGCCTGGCATAACCCAACCTTCGCGGTTGGGAACCCCCAACAATTCCCCCTGGTCACCACCCTTCTTGCCACCAATGCCCAGCAAGCCGCAACCCGCAATTGACAAACAGATGGTTGCCAGCGCCACATAACCTAGACTTTTTGATGTCACCTTTAAATTCATAATCATGTTGTTAAGTCAATTGCCCAGTTGGATTTTGTCCAACGAACGGACCATAAATTTATTTCATTCCTCTGCTTTGCCAAAAAATAGAGTTCCCAAATTCAGTAAAATCTTCAAAAAACCCAAAAATGTTTTGGTTTTGTGAAGGAAATGGACAGTTAAAGCTCATTCTTCAAGCAAAAAGGATTAACGCTTTGGTCTTTCATAATTAAAACGAGGCGTTTTAATGGGCTTTCTACCACTGGAATTGACCGGCAAACTGTATGAAACCATTAATTCATGCGAAGTTGGCTGCTTTGCCTGCTGATCTTTCACAATGTAATCTAATGAATATCCAACTTTCAAAGATTTATCTTTCAACAGGCTATATCCCAAAATTAAAATGGCTGCTTCCGATTGCCGGAATGAAAGGCCTCCCCACATAATGACCTTGAAATAAGCCAGGCCACCGACATCAAAGGAGGTTTTGGTGAAGTCCGACTTGATAAGGGTTACGAATTGCAGCCGAACATCAAAATTGAGATCATAAAAGTAACTGCCCGTAACATAAAGGTGGCGTTTCAGCTGGTTGTTTTGTGTCAAGCCGAAATCATAACTCGATTGGTTAAGATGATTGAGGCCTATGCCGATGTAGTACTTGTCCTTTCTATAAAGCGCGCCCACCGCCAAATCCGGTCGGACTTGTGATTCCTTGCCTGATTTTCCCGCCAGCAAAGGATCATTCTGATCCGTCGCCCGATATAAATCAAAATCTACTTTTTGAGAAAACATCCCGCCTCGTACGCCAATACTAAGTTTGGCATCCTTCACATTTATATAATACGCGTACGATGCCTGGACTTCAAAATTAGTAAGAGGACCCAGTTTATCATTGACTATGTAACCTCCTACACCACCCTTGAGCTTGGCGATCGGCGTATGCACACTCAGTATCTGTGTCGTTGGCGCGCCACCGTCTCCGTAGGTGGGCGAGTAACCCAGCCACTGACTTCGATAAAGTCCGGTTATTTTGGTGACGCCCTCCGAGCCAGCGAAGGCTGGATTGTAATAAAATGAATTGAACATGTATTGCGTAAACTGAGGGTCCTGCTGGGCCAGGGCATCAAAGGATAATAACACGGTTAAAAGGAGTATTATCTTTTTCACTGTCAGTTCGCAAGATTTTCAAATTTGAACTTATAAACTCTGCCAGCGAAGTAACGAAAGAATCCTTTTGTTTTATTTAGAAAGGTTGACCTTTTTAATATAGAGCTCCAATGCTCCCGTCATTGACGGGGCATTTGGCAAAGGGGCCTCAATGTCAAGGACCAGACCAGCATCTCTTACCGCTTTCGCGGTGGCGGGACCAAAGGCGGCAATACGTGTGCTGTTTTGCTTGAAATCCGGGAAGTTGGTATAAAGTGAGTGTATTCCGGAAGGGCTGAAAAAAGCTAGTATATCGTAGAAAACTTCTTTCAGATCAGAAAGATTTGCGGCCACCGTATGATGCGTGATCGCTTCACTAAAATGGTAACTATTCTCCCGCAGAAAATCAGGAATGTCATTTTTGCGAATATCCGAGCAGGGGAAAAGGAACTTTTCGTTCTTATGCTTCTTAATGATCTCCAGTAAGTCGCGTGTGTCCTTAAGGCCGGTAAATATTTTTCTCTTTCGAATGACGATGTACTTCTGAAGATAATTGGACGTTTGTTCGGAGATACAGAAATACTTCATGTCAGGAGGCATCTCAATCTTCAGTTCCCGGCAGAGTATGAAAAAGTGATCCACCGCATTGCGGCTGGTGAAGATAATCGCGGTGTAATTCAGTATTTCAATTTTCTGTTTGCGGAATTCTTTCACAGGCACAGCCTCAATCTGTATGAAAGGTCTGAAGTCAACCCTGATCGAATATTTCTCAGCGATTTTGAAGTAAGGAGAAGTTGGATCCGTTGGTACTTCCTGAGTGACGAGAATGCTTTTTACTTTCCGCATCCTGTCAATAACAACCGTTTCTATCATATCTGCACACGTCGGTTTCGGTAGTTAAAAGAATAACTTGATAATGATCACAAGCGGAATAATTTCCGAAGCACAAAGGTAGGAAAATAAATGAAAAAAGGAGAAAG
>JANYKP010000005.1 GCA_025358195.1 Cyclobacteriaceae bacterium | reverse complement strand
TTCGCGGACTTCATCCGAAGCTTGTCCGACGTGCTGGCAAACCATTCCATGCCAGGAAAATGGACACCTATTCAGCAATTGAGTCACATTGTGAAAAGTGTGTCGCCGGTAAAACTCGCGTTAAGTCTTCCGAAATTTATCCTGCCTCTGTTTTTTGGAAAGGCGAACCGGTCTTCACGATCGTATGACGAACTGGTAGACAAATACAAATCAAAACTAGCTGCCGGAGGAAAATCAACCACACGTTTTTTACCGGACACATCGTGTGAACGAGACAGGTTGCTCCAGGCGGTTGAACAGCATGTAAAGGTTCTTTGCAAAAAGGTTGATCGCTTTTCTGAACAAGAGTTAGACCAGCTCCTCCTACCCCACCCGCTGCTGGGCAAACTCACCTTGCGAGAAATGCTTTATTTCACGATTTACCATGTAGAACATCACCATTCACAAATAAATCCGGGCCTCCGCAAGTCTGCCGCCTGATCGTGTCATCGAAAATGAAATTTGAAAATTCTATTTCCTATGCCCGGGGTCTGGATAAAAAAGATCCCCTCCGAAAACTCCGATCGGAATTCCATCTTCCAAAATTAAAAGGAAAGACGGCGCTGTATTTCACAGGCAATTCCCTGGGACTGGAACCAAAAAGCGTCCGGAAATTTGTTAACGAGGAATTGGATGACTGGGCCAGTTTTGCCGTTGAGGGACATTTTCATTCGCGCCGCCCGTGGCTTTACTATCACAAGTTCAGTAAAAAGGCTTTGGCGGGATTGGTGGGTGCAAAATCCTCAGAAGTTATTGCTATGAACCAGCTCACCATGAACCTCCATCTCATGCTGACCTCTTTTTACCAACCAACTCAACAGCGCTTCAAAATTATTACGGAGGCGGGGGCCTTTTCCTCTGACCAATACGCATTTGAATCGCAAATCAAATTACATCAATTCAATCCTGACACCACACTTGTCGAATTGAAGCCCCGCGCAGGTGAATACACATTGCGCACCGAGGATATTCTTTCAGCCATTCAGCAACATGAGCAACAATTGGCGCTGGTGATTTTTGGCGGACTCCAATACTATTCCGGACAGTTTTTCGATATAAAAAAGATCACGGTTGCTGCCCACCAGGCTGGTGCCTTCGCTGGGTTTGATTTGGCGCATGCAATTGGAAATGTTCCCCTGTCTTTACATCGCGATGATGTCGATTTTGCCGTTTGGTGCAGTTATAAGTATTTGAACTCAGGACCTGGTAGTGTGGCAGGGGCCTTTGTGCACGACCGGCATGCGACCAATTTTGATCTCCCACGCCAGGCAGGCTGGTGGGGTCATCACGAAAAAGATCGCTTTAAGATGAAGAAAGGATTCGTTCCCATGCCTGGTGTCGATGGGTGGCAACTCTCAAATTTTCCAATATTAAGCGGGGCAGCCCATTTGGCCTCGCTTAGTCTTTTTGAAAAAGCGGGCATGAAGGCCTTGCGAAAGAAAAGTGTCCTCCTTACTGGCTATTTGGATTTTCTTTTGCGCGCGCTGGACCCCGGTCAACATCGTTTTGTGATTATCACGCCTCAAGATCCGAACGAGCGTGGATGCCAATTATCACTTCTCATGAAAAAAAGTGGTCGGAAAGTTTTTGATAAACTAACGAAGGCCGGTGTAATTGCGGATTGGCGGGAACCTGACGTAATACGTGTTGCTCCCGTGCCCCTTTATAATACATTCGAAGAAGTTTTTCAATTCGCCGAAATTTTCAAGAAGGCCCTTGCTTAGGTATGCCCAACCCCGCCTTTGCAACATTTAACCATCCACTGATCTTTGTCATACTTTAATGGAAATTATCTGATGAATTTGCTGTTGAAATTGTGCCATCCATGAACAAGAAACCATCTAAAGTTACCATCGTGGGGGCGGGCTTAGTAGGTTCGCTGCTCTCAATTTACCTGAAGAAGCGCGGTTATGAAGTCTCCGTTTTTGACCGGAGGTTTGACATGCGTTCTGCTATGCTGGGCGGTGGACGTTCCATCAACATGGCCTTGAGCAACCGTGGGCTCCGGACTCTTCAAGAGGTCGGACTCGCCGCCCATTTGAAACAAAATGCAGTTCCCATGAATGGTCGCATGATTCACGACATCCAGGGAAACCTGACTTTTCAACCCTATGGGACAAAAGGTCAGTTCATCAATTCAATTTCCAGGAGTGATCTGAACATGTTACTCATCAACGAAGCTGAAAAATTGGGCGTTGATTTCTTCTTTGAACACAAGTGCCTGGACGTCAATGTCGATAAGACGGAGTTGACATTTCAAAATTATAGCGACACCAAACATCATCAAACCGATCTGATCATCGGCGCCGACGGATCATTTTCTGCAGTTCGGGGAGCCCTACAAATAACCGACCGATTTGAATATTCACAAACGTACATTGAACACGGCTACAAAGAACTTCGCATACCTTCCGGCGAGGATGGATCATTTCTGATGGAGAAGGAAGCGCTGCATATCTGGCCACGCGAGAGCTTCATGCTGATTGCCCTTCCTAACCCCGACGCTTCTTTTACATGCACCTTGTTCTTTCCTTTTGATGGAGATCCTTCCTTTCAAAAACTTGGATCGCCTGAGAAAATTCAGACCTTTTTTGAGACCACATTTCCGGATGCAACCAAATTAATGCCAACCCTCGCCGAGGACTTCCGCGATAATCCAACTTCCTCACTCGTTACGATTCGTTGCCTTCCGTGGTATAAAAACAATACGATCCTCATCGGAGATGCCGCCCACGGAGTTGTTCCATTTTATGGTCAGGGCATGAATGCCGGTTTTGAAGATTGCCGCGTGCTGAATGATTTACTGAACGAGTATCAGGATGACTGGACACAGGTGTTTCCTGAATTTCAGCGTCAGCGCAAGCCGGATACCGACGCCATCGCGCAACTTGCACTCGATAACTTTGTTGAGATGAGAGACCTGGTCGGCGATGCTGATTTTCTGCTGCGGAAAAAAATTGAGGCGAAACTTCATGAATTGTATCCTGAAAAATGGATTCCGCTATATTCCATGGTAACCTTTCATGATACCATGCGGTACGCTGAAGCGCTTCAAAAAGGTCGTCAGCAAAAAGCAATTATGGATCAAGTCATGAAGCTACCTTCCATTGAATCAACCTGGCAATCATTGGATTTTGGCAAAATTGTTAATCAACTCACGTAGCTGCGATAAGAATTTTGTACTCCTCGTACCGGTTTAATACATCCCTCACATACTTCACGGGCTCCTCGCATTTACAATATCCAGCCATCACGACGGGGTCGCGGTAATATTTTGGGTTAGATTTCTGCTTTAAGAATGATTCAACGTCATCCCACCGGGCAGGATTCTTGCCGTATTTTTTTGCCAGATTTCTCGCGTCCACGACATGTGAAAGTCCTGCATTGTAGGAAGCCAGGACAAATTTCAGTCGTTCGTTCGGATCCGTGACGTATTTGTTCCAAAGCTTATCGAAATGTTTGAGACAACGCGCTCCGGCCCTGAGACTTTGTCTTGGATCCGTACGATCCGATGCGCCAAACTGTTCGGCCGTTGCTGGCATGAGTTGCATCAGGCCCACTGCCCCAGCCCATGACTCGGCTTTGGGCTGAAAGTTTGACTCTTGATAAACGATGGAGGCCAGCAACCTCCAATCCCAACCCAGATTTTTTGCTTCCATTTTAATTTCATCATCATACGGTGAAAGTTTATTTCCACCCACCGAAGAATATTCACTCGCAATCAGGATCTGAGAGGACCGCGGGTTGTTGAAATATTTATTGTACAGCATCGCAAAAACGCCTGTTCGTTTTAACTCCGCTAACCATTCATTGACCGCTCCTCGCAAGTCTGGAGAATTTTTCCTGACAGCCCAGGCTATTTGTTGCGGTGAACTCAAGACCGTGCCTACATCCAGGTTGGGGTAATAGATGGCATTCACCATGCCTATCGTCTGGTCCGTGACCGTATACTGTATTTCACCCATGGCGACTTTCTGAATGAGTGACTCTGTTTCTGCCTGAGCACTATCTTCATGAATGATAATTTCGCCACCGATCTCTTGAGAGAGATTTGTTAGTCGCTCTTTAAAAGAAGATTCATTCATGACATGCACCTCTTTCCCAATTAATTTCACCGGGTTGCGCAACAACGTTCGTTCTAGCCGGGCGGGTGGCATCCTCCTCCAATTGGCAGGTTTTTTCTGAACGAGCACCTGGCAGGTATTGAACTGGGCCTCCGCAAATGAAAGGTACTTGTTGCGTTCCTGGGTGATGGTGAGCGGGAAGGCAATCAGGTCACCCTCACCTTTGTTTAACAAGTCAATCGACTGTTCAACTCCGCTGATTACTTTTATCTTCAACTTGATTTTCAAATGGCGTGTAAGACTTTGGAGAAGTTCATACTCGTAACCCATCGGTTGGCCGCGGTAGATAAAATAACTGATAGA
>JANYKP010000572.1 GCA_025358195.1 Cyclobacteriaceae bacterium | reverse complement strand
TTTCAAATGAAGAGACAACAGAACAAGAGGCGATCGCCCATGCGTTCGCTCTTTTAAAAGAACGAACCTTTCGTCATTTTCACAACCGGATTTCTTCTCACTAAATTCGATTAGTCCCAAGGGACCGTGCCCCATGTTGGTATATATGTCTCTTCAGACTTATCTGGGGTTCTCCTCTGACCTACTGCCATGAAGCCTGAGCTCATGCTCGAATGATTTCTTTGAGGATGTGTCTTTTTGGAATCAATTTTTCTCTTCGTTTTATAGCAAATACCAAATTGCGAATGGATTTGCGAATTGTGTTGGCTATAAATAATCAGGGTTCAGGGTTAGATTCAGGAGGCTCCTCTGGAGCCTACGTGGCTAATTTGCTATTTTCTATCAACAGGAAGCTCCGCTGGAGCTACTTACTATCTGCTGCGCAAGCTGAAAGAGACGCTGAAGCATTTTGAAACGGTAGTCCGAAAAACGTTTGGAATTTCAATTGACTTTCCCGGCGCAGGAGGGGTTGGCCGGGGGGCAAAACTCTTTCTAAAGGCCCAGCGGGCCTGCCTGTCTATAGCAATACATTTGCCGGATTCCCAAGCTCTATAGGAGCCTCCTAAAAAGCATAAATGAAAGGGTCTAGGGAATGGACATCACAACAGCGGTATAATAGAATCCACCTACGGAAGGTCCACCCAAATAAGAAAAGTAGTATTGGTTCAAAATATTTGTGCCTCCGATCTTTATCCTGATATTATTTTTTTCCCAACTGATCTGGGCATCAACTGTGTGATAGGCCGGCACATCGCCATTCACCAAGAATGATTGCCAATGGTAGGTGCTTTGCCAACGGTAGGTGAACATGAAGCCAATCTTTTTGTAAAATTCTGGATTACCCAACGACAAATTGGTTATGAATTTCGGCGTATTGAAGCCATCTTCGAATCCGTCGTTAGTAGACTTTCGCTCCAGACGGGCATAGGATATATTGCCGGTAAGCACAAAACTTCTGTAAAACGGGTATTGAACACTTGCACTGGAGCCATAGTTGTAAGTGACGGTCTTGGAGTTGGTCCACATCCGGTAACGGTCTTGCCTGGTCTTATCGGAAAGGTAAAATGCAATTGAATCTGTATTTGAGCTCTTCGGAATATTTACTTCCACCTGGGCAATGAAGGATGTATATTGATTGTAATAAAAATCGACATCCACCTTCAAATCATCATGAAAGAAGAGACCCCGATACCCAAATTCCAATGATCGTATGTGCTCCGGTCGGATGTAGGTGTAATCATTTTTGACAAGCAACGATTGGTTTTTTACGATCGCTTCGTTTTTTGTTAACCCGGAAGTGTTCACATCCTTATTAATGGCCGACTGAAAGAAATCAATGGAGGCCCGGTTATAAGAATTTTCGAATATTCCGTTGGACATAACGGGCAAACCCCCTACTCGCTTCACTCCTCCACTATTGACATTGGAGAATGCCTCGAAGACGCTTGGGAACCGATACCCCCCTTGCGCTGAAAAACGGAAATTATGAAGTGGAGATGGAGAATAGACCATCGTAAACCGGGGGTTCCACTTCACTGGAAAAAATTCATTTTTGTCTGCCCGTAAAGTAGTGCCAATCTTTACACGCTCAGAAAATAGATACCTGGAGGCCTGAAGGAAAGCGCCTGTTTTACCGTACGATAGATTTTGTCCGGAGTGGGTGGGATTGATGAAATAATTCCCATCGGGGATAATGATGTAGGCGCGATGGTCCATTCCAACAAGCAGGTCTGTCTTGATTTTGGAACGGAGACTTTTTAATAGACCTTCCGTCAGATTGTATTGGGCTTCCGCGTGAAACATCCTTGATCGTACCCGTAATGCAGCCCCATAATCCCAATTGTTAATATTTTTCAATTGGTTTTCAAGAATGTTAAATCTTTCTGTGTTGGGCTCAGGACGACCGGTATCTGCGGTCTGACGGGCCTGGCGATGGGCCTCCGCGATGCTTACTCCACGTTGGACCTCATTTCTGAAGTTGCCTGAATACTCGCTAAACCACTGGTCGTCTGACTTGAAACTCTTATCAATATTTTCAGCCATTGAACGGGCGTTGTAGGAGTCGCCTGTGTTTTCCATATTCAGGTAGGTTTTTACCTGAATACTTTTGCTTTGAAAAGATAGTGTATGCTGTTGCAATATATAATTATTGAGACTGAAGCGGTTGGCCCGTTGATACACATTGTTAATGTCAGCCAGTCTAAATGTATAGGATAAACGCGTGTCGGGTCGGAAGGCATAAATAAAAGTTCCATCGCCCTTTATGTTTTTAATGTTATAATCAATTACTTGATTTTCAAAATAGCCGGTTCGAGCAATGACGTAATTTATTCCGTTGAGCAAAATGGTTCTTCGGTTAGGCGATTCATTGCCATACGAGTTAACGGGATCAAGCGCAGGATTACTTGGCCCCAACAACCCTGTACTGGCATTGGCTTGAGCGTTCAGATCATTGGGATTATCCGCTACCCAATCCGTGCCTATCAGGAAAGTGCCATTGATCTTAAAGGCAATTTTAGCCGTGACTGACTTTGCCCACCGCAGACTAGTCTCGTAAAATGGTTTTGTACCGTACGGGCTACCTACCCGATTCATCCCGATTTTTTGCTGTACGGTGAGTCCCTGGTGGAGGAATGGATCTCGGGTGGTGAAGTTGGCCAAGCCATTTATGGCATTCATACCATAAAGTGCAGATGCCACCCCCGGCACAATCTCTACGCTTTCTATGTCGAGATCACTTGGACCCAGCGCATTTGCAATGGGAGCTCCCAAGTGGGGTGCCTGATTATCAACGCCGTCCACCAATTGAACAAATCGGACGTTGGTCGTATTGGCAAAGCCCCGCGTATTGATCACTTTAAAACCAAGGCTAGGAATAATCATCTGCACACCCCTGATATGGTCTATTGCATCATAAAAAGAAGGTGAGGAAGAATGCTTGATCTTCAAATAATCCATCCTTTCTATACTGATAGGTGATTTATTCAGATCTTCCTTGATCCGGGAGGCGGTTACTACCAATTCATGAAGTTGTATCCTCCTGGCACTGTCAACTTCCATTTGGGCTGATCCCATCGTCATGAAAGTAAGTGAGATTAATAAAACGAAGAGAAAGTTCCGCATCGTTTGTCAGCGATATGTACAAGTGGATATATCGCTAAAATACTAAAAATTCAAAAAAATTGATAACCCGTGATAAAAATGAAGCGCTTGCAACCCAAAGGACCCGATAAACCCAAACCGCTCGTTCGAGCGGCGTTATAGCTTAAGAAGCTCAGACTCCTTCCCCACCAACAAGGAAATCTTTTTATTTAACCTTTTAAAAGATCTTACCGCAAGAATACCTGCTTGGGTTACTTCTGCGCCTCCCCCGGCGTGTCCTCCTTTTCGGGCGATCACAAATGGTGTTCTCGCAAGCGCGTTTATTTCTTCAATCATACCCCAGGCTTTTTTATAAGACATATTCATGGATTGCGCCGCTTTTGAAATAGAACCAAACTCAATTATTTTTTCAAGCAAATCTACCCGGCCGGGCCCGAAAAATTTGATGCCATTGACTTCCAGCCAGCAACGGACATGAATTTCAACCGACTTATTGGTTCTTTTCATTCAAAAGGTACTAAATCAAAGTCCCCGCTCTTTTCAATATCTAAAATTAGCAGCTAAATTTGCAAACTTTGTTTCTAAATAGTCGCAAAATTGATTTGCCGAACCGAAAACATAATTATTGCAATCATCTAAAATCAGCGGTCAATGTTTGACAGTCTAAGTATCACGTTAGAGAAGGCTTTTCAGAACTTAAAAGGCCAGGGTCGGATCACCGAGATCAACGTCGCCAACACGATAAAAGAAATCCGCAAGGCGTTGATCGATGCCGATGTGAATTTCAAGGTCGCCAAGGAAGTCACGGATGAAATCAAGCAAAAGGCACTTGGTCAAAATGTGTTGACGGCCATCTCCCCAGGTCAATTGCTCACCAAGATTACTAACGACGAACTCACCCGCTTGATGGGTGGTGAAAGCGAAGACATACAGATTGATGGCAGCCCTGCGGTGATTTTAATTGCAGGTTTACAAGGTTCGGGTAAAACGACGTTTTCCGGCAAGCTTGCAAATTATCTGAAACGCCAGGGACGTCAGGTAATGCTGGTGGCCTGTGATATTTACCGGCCGGCAGCGATTGATCAGTTAAAAATACTGGGGGGGCAAGTAGGTGTAGAAGTATATTCAGAACCCGAAAATAAAGACGTCGTATCCATCGCAAAAGCTGCGATTGATCACGCAAAGAAAAATAATTACCGCGTCGTTATTGTGGATACCGCCGGACGATTGGCGGTAGACGAAGGGATGATGAATGAGATTGCGCGGTTAAAAGAGGTGCTCAAACCCTCCGAAACCTTGTTTGTGGTCGACTCCATGACGGGTCAGGATGCAGTAAATACAGCCCGTACATTCAACGAGCGATTGAATTTTGACGGCGTGGTTCTTACCAAGCTTGATGGCGACACACGGGGTGGAGCAGCCCTCTCTATCCGCAGAGTGGTGGAAAAACCCATCAAATTCGTCAGCTCAGGAGAAAAGATGGAAGCCCTTGACCGCTTTTATCCCGATCGCATGGCCGGTCGCATCCTGGGCATGGGCGACGTGGTGAGCCTGGTTGAGAAAGCACAGGAGACCTTCAGCGAGGAAGAGGCGGCCCGGTTGCAGAAGAAATTCCGCAAGAATCAATTCGATTTTAATGACTTCCTCAGCCAGCTTGCTCAGATCAAGAAGATGGGAAATATG
>JANYKP010000525.1 GCA_025358195.1 Cyclobacteriaceae bacterium | reverse complement strand
CTGTAACAATTTCTTTGGGCCGGAACACGCCGCGTCTTTTTGCAAACACGATTTCTCTCGTACCAAGGTCAAGTCTTGCCGATAACGGAATCCACATCGAATCCCCGGATGGCGAAGTGAATGAAGCTGTTGCTAATTGGCCTATACGAAATTTGTTGCCCGCATTCGGTAAATACACCCTCACCTTCGTGAAACTTTCCCCGCTTTTAAGGAAAGGCTGAATGAAGTTGACCTTCGCCTCCACCAACGTTGCATTTTCTTGTGTTACTTGAACCCGATCATTAACCTTTATAAAAGCCGCGTCCCGTTGGTAAATATCGAACTCAGCCCATACATATTCTGTATTAACAACTTTAAAAATAACTTGTCCGGTGCTGACATACATCCCTTCCCGCATGAGCAATTCACCGCCCGGCAAAGCTGTTGATGCCTGTTCAACCGTGGAAGAAGCCCCACTGGCCATACCGCCACCCATTGATGAGGTTGGGGTTTTCCCGAATACGGTAGGTGTCGATACGGTCAATGAGCCCTCTTCAACAATGTATCCGTCAACAGGACTATAAATCGCAAATGAATACACCTCCTGTCCAGTCGAAACCAATTGATCGATCTGTGAATTGGATACACCCAATAATCTCAATTTTTCTTTTGCTCCTTCAATGAGTTGAGAATTCTCCTTATCCGATTTCAAAAGATAAAGCAGATCGCGCTGGGCCGTGACCAATTCAGGACTGTAAATCTCAAGGATCTTCTGGCCCTTCCGTATCGGCTGAAAATTATACTTGATCCAAAGTTTTTCAATACGGCCTCCGAAGCGTATGGGGATTGATTCAAATCTCCGGGTATCGTACGTAATGATGCCATTCGCATGTGTGGTGAAATCCATTGCCTTCTGAACGGGCATGATCGTTTTTATGGAGGCGATGACCATCGAATTCGTTGGCTTCAGCAGATAGTTAAGTTCTGCCGTGATCTGCACTTCTTCTCCCTGCTGGCCTTTCTTTACTAAATCCATTCCGCAAATCGGACATGTTCCGGGTTTGTCTTGAATGACGGTCGGGTGCATCGGGCAGGTGTAGGTATCGTGATGAGCTGCTTCCTTATTGGTTGTACATCCTGTTAGTAGAAATATAAACGCAATGACGAATGCTGAATGACGAATGACGAATGGGGCATCGTGATTTTTAGTTAGTTCCCGATAGTCCCGATGGCTATCAGGATCTGGAACGCAGTTTGCAATGAGCATTTTATTTTTCAATTTGTTTTTCATAGCTCACGATCATTTCATAATACTTCTGAATTGTTTCCAAATACTGCAACTGCGTCATGTTGAGTGTTTCCCAGGCATCAATCACGATAGGGAGTTCTTCCTTATTTTCTTCATAGGCCAGCATGAGCGTTTCGTAATTTTTACGAAGGGCAGGCACGATACGCTTCTCATAATTTTCAATCTGCTTGCTCAAGGTGCTGATCTCAGTTACCATGCTGGTGGTCATTCCCTGAAGTTCATTCAGGATCGCCGCGCGTTCGTTTTTCATGGCTTCGATTTCTCTGGTCATCCCTTGAATGTTGGATTTATACATTTTGGACGACCAAGGCGCAATCGGAATAGAAATCATTCCCAGCAGCATGAATTGATTAGGCATTCCATTTCCCCGGGCGAACATGTGATTAAAGCTCAGGTTGAAGTCCGGTTTTGATTGATATTTTTCCAATGCCTGGTTGAGCCTCATGGATTGAATGCTTTTATCAATTCTTTTAACATCACTGCGCCCTTCAACAAAGACAGTTGTGTCGATCACGTCCGGTAAAAATTGCTTTACCCGATTAACCGTATCAATCGAAAACCGCAAATCAGTGGATACATTCATTAACTGGTTCAACAGGATATTTTTCTGAACGATCTGATTGTTATTCATCAAAATCATATTCCGAACTTCTTGCAGCCGTCCCTCCGCTTTGTAGATATTGCTCAGCTTGCTTTGATTATAGGGATAACGCAATTGGGCGATCTTCAGCACAAGACCGATAATCTCTTCGTTTTCTTTGAGAACCGCTTTCTTTTTCTCAAGCACCAGCCATTGAAAGTAGGCAGTTTTCGCTTGCGCCCTCAGCTCGTTGAAAACGTATGTTTCACTGGTCTGTTCAATTGCCGCTTTCGATTCCAAGTAGCCCTGGTTAGCACGAAGCTTCGCGGGATTGGTAAATTTCTGCTGTACCGATAGCATGATCTGGCCTTTGTCACGCTCATCCGTAACTTTTTTGTAAGGAAGCATCCACAGGCCTCCTCCTACTTCCGGGGCCATCCAGCTTTTTGCACCTTTTGCGTAAGCGTTCATGGCCTCCGCACGTGAACGGTAGCTCTTCAACATTGGGTTTCGTTCTTTCACTACCGTAAGAATACTGTCGAGCGTTACAATTTGGGCAGTAGAGCTTATTGAAGCCAGCGTGCAAATTGCAATCAGCAGAATTGATCCCGACCATGCCCGCTGGCGGATGGGTAGGTATCGGGAACAACTGACAATTGACAATTTATTCCTTCCACTCATCTTGAGCCTCAAGTCTAATGTCTTAAGTCTAATGTCTGTTTTCATGGATTTCAATTTTTCCGAATTTTCTCAATTCATATTCTTTCGCCATCAGGAAGATAAGGGGGGTTACTAACAGGATGTGCGTGGATGAAGTAAGCACTCCTCCAATCATTGGTAGTACGATGGGCTGCATCACATCGCTGCCAACTCCGGTCGACCACAGTACCGGCACCAAACCAAATAATGCAACACACACCGTCATTAGTTTTGGGCGAAGGCGTTTGGCGGCGCCTGCAATGACAGACTCCCGCAAATCTTCCTTTGTAATGGTCTCCCTTGAGTTTCCTTTGCGTGCGATTAATTGCTCCATGGCATCATTCAAATAAATTACCATGACAACACC
>JANYKP010000506.1 GCA_025358195.1 Cyclobacteriaceae bacterium | reverse complement strand
ATCTTGTGATCCCACTTAGTAGCCATCACCGTGCCGGCTGCCAATGCTTCAAGCATGGGAGCTTTGCCTGGAATTTTGCGATAACCGTGCTTGGCCAACGTGTGGCCGGACGTATCAATAAAAATTTCGGCCGCTTCTTCTTTCCAATACAGGTTAATCGCTGTGTGGTCCATCTCCGATCCTGAATCGGGACGCTTGGCGGTCTCCCGGCGGATGCGATCAGCGATTGCATCCTTGACTTTTACATTCATGAACAAATCACTATTCACCGTAAAATGGTCGACGTTGCTGGTTACAGAGATGTAGCCATCGTCTGGAATGATCTGCTCCCACGGATAGACAATCAGCGCATTGTACACCTCTTCCGGACTGTTGGCCGGAAATTCTTTCAATGAAAACAACACCTGGCTCACGCAACGCAAATTCAGGTTGAGGCGGATGCAATCCTGCATGGTGCCCTTCAACTCAACGCCGGTGGAGAACACGCGCTCCGGAACAAACCCCAACGCCTCCACTTCTTGTTTCAGGTAGAGTGACAAACGCTTCTTGCAGGTAAGGATGATGCGACTGGATGTGTGGAAAATATTCAAGATGTAATGTTAATACCGTTTCGACAACAATTTAGCAAATCAATAGTCAGGATAATTAAACCACATAGAAACAAAGAACATATTCTTCACCGAAACCATCCTATGTTATCTATGTTTCTCCCGATAGAAGCTATCGGGATGGTTCAAAACATAACACAGAAGTTGATCGCGGTGCATTTCAATTTGTCGCGTTACTACTCATTCGGGCTAAAGCCCTTTAGGAGTATCGCGATATTAACCCCAGCCTTAAGGCTTAGCCTTAAGGCTGGGGTTAATCAAGTCCAGCCAACTTGGACTTTAGTCCAATAAGACACTTTGAAATGCACCCGGGATTTGTTGGAACGACACTAATTAAGAATATCTTTCAAAACGTGCACTGATTTAATCTCTCCAAAGCTATCAATGTGACTCGAATAAAAGCGAAGCAAGGCCTCCAGCAGGTTTTTGCGGGAGGTATGATTCATTGGAATAACTGAGTCATAATTAGCCTCCAATAATTTTTTTAGTATTTGTTCATCTTCCGTATTCACCATCCAAACGCCTAAAACTTCCTCGTTGGTCTGGGGACCAAAACCCAGGTAGCGGCTGAGTTTGAGAAGAAAAATTAAATGAAAATTTTCTGCTGACAGAACCTGATCCAACGCAATGAATGAATTTATGAGAAACTCGCATATTTCTTCCGCATGACTCTGGTCTTTTACAGCCTTATTAATGACTTCATTCAAAAACATGGCAACGGTTGACTTACGGATATCATGCTGAATTGTCTGATAGGCATGCAGGCATTTTGTTTCCTTAATGCGAAGAATGTTGGCATTCTCCCGATGATACACGACCAGTTCCAGTAACGTGAGCGGCTGGTACAAGGCAATCTTGTTTTTTGCGGTTTTGCTGCGCACCCCGTTGACAATATAACTCTGCAACCCAAACATCTCCGTAAAAATGTTTACGATGATCGACGTCTCACCATACTTAGTGAATCGAAATACGATACCGCGGGTTTTGTGGAGCATTTACTGGTTGCCGGTTGCTTGTTACTGGTTGCTTGCATTTCGTGATTCACTTTCATCCAACCCGATACCGGCGATTTGTCGTGACTAAGACTACCAGAATCCAGTAACCAGAGACAAGAATCTGTTAATCGAAGTAACAAACCAGGTCTACCAACACCCAAGACCCAATTTACTTCCTCCCTCTCACCTTCCTCCCCTCCACAAACGCCTTCCTGCTACGCGCTTCGTACTTATCCTTTTCCCCCAGCAAGACCTGCCCACTGTTCTCGTTGAGGCGAAATGAATACGAAGCCATTTCGCCGGTTTGGCTGCAGATGGCGTGAACTTTCGTCACAAATTCCGCCACCGCTAGCAGGTTCGGCATCGGTCCGAATGGTTTGCCTTCATAGTCCATGTCCAATCCTGCGACGATCACGCGCTTGCCGGAATCCGCCAGGTAATTGCAAACGTCCACGATGGCGTCATCAAAAAACTGCGCCTCGTCAATACCCACGACGTCACAGTCGCCGGCCAGCAGCAAAATATCGTTAGCGAAGTCGACCGGTGTGGAGCGGATTTCACGCTCTGCATGCGAGACAATCTTTTCCTGGTGGTACCGTTTATCGATCGACGGTTTAAAAATTTCTACCCGTTGTTTCGCAATCAGGGCACGATTAAGTCTGCGGATGAGTTCTTCGGTTTTACCTGAAAACATGCAGCCGCATACCACTTCGATCCAGCCAGCACGGCCATCTCCTCCTTTTTTTCCTAACGGCGGCTCGATGAACATGATGCAAGTTAAGCGTCCAGGGCGAATAGTTGATCCTGATTCAATAACTTTGAACCTGAACCTATGTCGTTGGATATAACTTCCCGTCTTCCGGAAACAGGCACTTCTATCTTCACCGTCATGTCGCGCATGGCGCTGGAACATGGGGCTATTAATTTATCACAAGGTTTCCCGGATTTCCCTGTTTCAACCACGCTGATTGACCTCATAAACAAAAACATGCTGGCCGGCCACAATCAATATGCCCCTATGCCAGGTGTGCCAGGCTTAAGAAAGGTCATTGCTGAAG
>JANYKP010000492.1 GCA_025358195.1 Cyclobacteriaceae bacterium | reverse complement strand
CCGGCGAGATTCTTCTTTTCGGTTTTTTCAGGTGAAATCGTCTGCTGGCTCATGTACGTTTGAAATAATTAGGCGCTAAAGGCTTGCGGACTCAAAAATACGTAGAACCAAAAGATTAAGCTAACAGGTGGTAGGAGCCGTGGCAGTATTTCTCTGTGCAACTTCGTGTGCATTCCTCTGTGCATCTCAGTGTTAAAAAATCCGTCAACCAAGTACTTGGAGTATGGCCTGCGAAGGGGGGTTGGATTTTATAACACAAAGGGCACAGAGCAATGCACACAGAGATGCACAGAGTGGCATTGGAGGATTCAAATGGTGGTAGCCAAAATCCTTCTTTTTAATTCCCAAAACTCCTTTCCGTAACTCACAAATATCTCCTCTCCACGGTAGATGTTGCGGGTGGCTTCGATAAAGCAACGATTTCCATAGATTAAATATTCGGAATTATTACGAAGCTCTTTAATCCGGGTGAGGCCTGCCGCATCGTTGGCATACCTGCCCAAAGCATATTTAGAATAGAGGGCGTTGATTGCCATCGTGCGATTAAGTCGTAAGAGATAATCATTGTATCCATCCTGGTCCTTTACATCCTTCCAGGGCTGATGGCGTCCCTTATATTCAATAATTCGGTCGCCTTTCTGAATGTCGATCCGGGTGAACAGTCCTTTGCCGGCACGAGGCAGTTGGGATTTTTTGATGAAAAGATGTTTTTCGGAAACGGTCATTTAGAAAATTCAGGTAACTTCAAGTCTTTGCGGGAATTATTAGTGCATTTAAAATGTCCGGTTGGACTAAAGTCCATGTGGGGTGGACTTGAATATCCCCAACCTTAAGGTCGGGGTTATTTGGCGATCATCTTAATGACTTTAGCCAAAATGAAGTAGCTTGAGACACATCCTTCAAATATCAACTATAAAAACATGAATATTTCCAGAAGAAGCATTTTAAAAACCCTTGGACTCAGCAGTCTGGCTCTTACCAGCGCGCAAGTGTTTGGGGAAATCAGTCCGGTGGGTGACACACCATTTCCAGATGGTGATGATCCACTCTTTTGGAAGAAAATCAGAGATCAATTTCCATTAACAAAGGATACGGTTTTCTTTAACCCGGGCACGGTGGGAGCCATGCCTCGTGTAGTGGTCGATAAAATGGTGGAGCACCTTCGCTATATATCAGAACATGTAGCGGACTGGGCTTATAAGGATGACAACAAAGAAGAATTCATCAGTGGCTACAACAATCTGATGAGTATTCGCACGAAAGTAGCTAATCTGATAAATGCCACAGCGTCCGAAATCGCCATGACCGACAACGTGACTAACAGCATGAGTTACATCGCCAATGGCATCACCCTGCAGCCGGGTGAAGAAATTTTAACGACCGACCAGGAACATTCGGGTGGTAAGGGAGGATGGCTTGTGAAAGAGAAAAGGTATGGAGCCGTTTTCAAAACCGTGGCGGTACCAAAACCTGCGCATAGTCCTGTTGAAGTGTATGATATCATTGTCAAAGCGCTGACGCAAAGAACCAAAGTGCTGATGCTGTCGCACATGATCACGGGCAGCGGCGCCATTCTTCCGATAAAAGAAATTTGCGCAGAAGCACACAAGCGCGGAATTTTTACCGTGATTGACGGTGCACAAACCATCGGCCAAATAAAAGTGGATGTACAGGATCTTGGCTGTGATACGTATGTGGGATGCTTTCACAAATGGATAGGCGCTCCTCCGGGAACAGGCTTTATGTATGTAAAAGCCAGTCGTATGAAGGATATCTGGACTACTGTGGCTAGCGGCCGCTGGGACAATCACGAAGACGAAGGATTCCGTTTCACGCAACGCGGTACCGGAAATTTTCCGGTGTTAAAAGGATTGGAGGCTGCGCTGGACTTCCACAACGAAATCGGACCGGAGAAAGTCTATGCGCGCATCAAGTTCCTGGGTGAACGGCTGCGTACGGGCCTTCGAAAAAATAATAAAGTAAAAATATTTTCACCGACAGATGAAGCGATGTGTGCAGGCATTACCGTGTATAATATTGAAGGCCTGACCGGCACAAAAATCCAGGACGCGTACTGGGAAAAAGCCCGGATGCGGCCCCGCTCGCAGGGAGATCAGTTTGGGGTGAGGCATTGTACGCATATTTTTAATAGTCCGGAGGAGATTGATAGGGCGTTGGTGGTTGTGAATGAGTTGGCAGGGTAGTAATCGGTGATCGGTAAGTGGTAATCGGTGGTTTTTGGTGAAAATACTAGTCGAATTAATTACGGGATTTTAAAGTAATCAGATAATCGGTGGAGTTGGTAATCAGTAATCGGTAAATGGTGATCGGTGGTTTTCCGTGAAAATACAAGTCGAATCAATTATTGGATTTTATTGCAAAATGAAGAAGCCTTGTTCATCATTGAATTCAGCATTTTTCCAACAGAGGCATTTTTGCGTAACAGATCATTTGCGACTTCATTGGTGACATACTCACAATCCAAGGCGGTTTCAATCCAGCTCCAATTGAACGAGATGATCTCCGCACCTGGTCGGTAAGAGAATACATCTCCTCTCTTGGGAACTTTCTCGAAATTTCAAAAATCTCTTTTGACAGTTGTCTGGAAAGTTTGTACACTTCGAGATCTTTAAAAGATTTCACATATTCCATATTTTAATAGTTTAGTTGTAACAAATTGTTGACAAACATCGAACCGATCACCGATTACAGATTACCGATTACGATTGTACGAGTTAGATTTGCAAAACCATATTTTTCCATAGAACTGTTTCCCTAATAGAATGTCCTTACCCACGATCAAAGAACCGCCCATAAAAGCGAAGCCCTCCGTGGACATGGATGTCCTAGCCTCCATTCACCCGGAGCTGATGGACGACAGCTATGTCTATGTGCATTGTCATTTTGAAAGTCATGCAGAGAACATGATGATCCGCATCTGGCGAACAACATTCCTCATTGACAGCGCCTCCACTACCAAAGCACAACTTATTCACGCCGAGAATATTTCGTACGCTCCTCAATGGACTATCGTGCCGGATCGTCAGCCGTTCAGCTTCCTTTTGATTTTTCCCGGACTCCCGAAGTCATGTTCCCAATTTGATTTGGTGGAAGAGATAACTCAACCGGGAGGATTTTTTATCAAAGGGATTCAACGGAATGAGACGGATGTGTATCATGTGGTGCTGGGTGTTGGGTCCTGGCTTTTGGCTGTTGGCTTGTTCGCTGTGCACTTTTAAATGGGGTAAGGCAACGGCTAGCAGCTGGGTACAGCTGATGTTAAATTTGCTATTTTTGACCATGCCAACTTTAGTTTCCGGATACGAATACGACATCTTCATCTCTTACCGCCACAACGATAATCGTTCAGGTTGGGTAACTGAGTTTGTGAAGGCATTGGGTGAAGAACTGGCCGCTACGATCAAAGAGCCCGTTTCTGTTTACTTCGATACCAACCCCCACGATGGGCTTCTCGAGACTCACCAGGTAGATAAGAGCATAGAAGGTAAACTCAAGTGCCTCGTCTTCATTCCCATCATCTCCCAAACCTATTGCGACCCAAAATCCTTTGCCTGGCAACATGAGTTTTGCGCATTTAACAAGCTGGTAAAAGAGGATCGTTATGGGAGAGATATCAAGTTGATCAACGGCAATGTGGCGAGTCGGGTACTTCCCATAAAAATCCATGATCTTGATACGGAAGACAAAGCCCTTTTAGAAAATGAATTAGGGGGTGTGCTTCGAGCGATTGAGTTTATTTTCAGATCGCCGGGGGTCAATCGGCCATTAAATTCATCCGATAAACGTGAGGAAAACGCAAACAAAACTTTCTATCGCGATCAGGTAAACAAGGTAGCCAACGCGATCAAAGAGATTTTCACATCACTTAAGAATCCAGTTGCTCAAACCAAGCAGTCACCTAATAACCAACAACCAACAACGAAACCACAACGAAATAAAAAAGTACCTGTAATAATCTTCTTATTCATTATAGTGAGCATTGCCGCCTACTTCATTTATCCCAAGCCAGGTTCATCAGAAAAAATAGTTAAGTCGAATGACCGATCACTTGCCGTTTTACCTTTTGTGGATATGAGTCCTGGTAAAGACCAGGAATGGTTTTCGGACGGCCTCACGGAAGAATTGCTTAACAGTCTTTCAAGATTGCCAGAATTGGAGTTGATAGCACGGACTTCCTCCTTTGCTTTTAAAGGGAAAAACCTTCCGGTAATTAAAATTGCGGACTCCTTAGGTGTAGCCTATGTCGTAGAAGGTTCGGTGCGTAAGATGGGTAATCAATTAAGAATTACTGCTCAATTGATCGAGACTGATAAGGGAACGCACGTCTGGTCCAATACGTATGACAGAACGCTTGACGATGTGTTTGCTATACAGGCAGATATTGCGGAAAGCATTGCCCATTCGTTAAATATTTTATTGGATGATGAAAAGAAATCCGATATGTTTTCCAGCGGGACGCGTAATGTGGAAGCTTATGAAGAATACCTGAAGGGTTCAGCATTATATTATGAGGCCCATCAAAGTTCAATGTTGGACTCCTCTTTATTTAAAGCCAACATTCATTTTGAAAGAGCCATTGCTTTAGATAAGGAATTTGCTGCTCCTTACCTTAAGCATTCGGATTTTTACAGTCACTATTTCATACATCATACAGATATCCATAAATTCATTCCCAAAGGTTTAAGCGAACAGAAAATTTACAGGCAAATTACCGATGATATTGACGCAGCAATCCGATTAGATAAAAACCCAGCCCAAAAACTTATATACCAGGCTGAGAAAATCACGTTATCCTCCGACTGGAGCCAATGGCGTCCTTTAATTGTAAAATTTAAGAAAAATGATGTGATGCATAAATTCGATTTCCCAGGTGGGTTTTATCACGGCATCCTTCTTATAACCAATCCGGAGATTTCTCTCCAATTAATGTATGAGCGGTTGAGAAGGGATCCTCTTAACAAGACAGCCAGTATGCATGCTGGCTTTTCCCTTCTTAGGTTGAATCTACTGGACAGCGCAGAACGTTGTTTTGAACATTACCAGAATGATCAATTCAAATGGCTAATCAATTTTAGACGTGAAAATTTTTCGGCAGCCCTTGATTCATACGAGAAATCAGAATTACCAAAAAACAGTTCAAGCTATGTGTTAATTTCATTACTCGCTGGAACGTATAAGAGGTCGCATGAAGATATCCATCGGTATATCGGCAAACAGGCACTCACGGCAACCGTATTTTATAATGCGCTCGGTGAATATGAAAAAGCCGATAGCGTTGCCCGTTTCTATGACGCAAAATTCCTGGGCCCCTGCAGTATTGCCGACTTTTTAACTGCTAATCCCCAGTGTTTTCGATTGTCAGCTACAAAAAATTTTTCTGACCGGCTAAAGGAATTGGGTATTGACATAGTTCAATATGAAAAGGAGAATTATTATCAGTTTCCAGTGGTCAAGCTACAAAATGAATAACAAGAGCACCGTTCAGGTGGTATATTGAATAACCTTAAAATATTTACCAAGCAATGCCTTCTATAGTTCCCAACTTCGAATACGATATCTTTATCTCTTACCGCCACAACGATAACCTGGATGGCTGGGTAACGGACTTTGTTCAAAACTTGGAGAAGGAGCTGCGCAGCACCCTTAAAGATTCAGTCACTATTTATTTTGATAAAAACCCCCAGGAGGGCCTGCTTGAAACTCATAACGTTGGCAAAAGCCTGGAAGGTAAACTCAAGTGCCTCATCTTCATTCCCATCATCTCCCAAACCTATTGCGACCCAAAATCTTTTGCCTGGCAACATGAGTTTTGCGCGTTTAACAAGCTGGTAAAAGAGGATCGTTATGGAAGAGATATCAAGTTGATCAACGGCAATGTGGCGAGTCGGGTACTTCCCATAAAGATTCATGATCTCGATACTCAAGACAAAACCCTTTTGGAAAATGAATTAGGTGGTGTGCTTAGAGCGATTGAGTTTATTTTCAGATCACCGGGGGTCAATCGGCCATTAAATTCATCCGATAAACGTGAAGAAAACGCAAACAAAACTTTCTATCGCGATCAGGTAAATAAGGTTGCCAATGCGATTAAGGAAATTATCACATCGCTTAAGGATCCAATGGCGCAAACCCCTCGTTCAACGATCAGCGATCAACCAACAACTAAAAAACCAAAAAACACAAAACTTCTCATCGCAATAGGGGCTTCTGTTATTTTATTAGCAACTGCAGGCTATTTTGTTTATTCAAAAACACTGTCCTCAGTAAAAGAGGTAACCACCCTCGACAAATCCATTGCTGTTCTTCCTTTTGTTGATTTGAGCGAACAGAAAGATCAAGGCTGGTTTGGCGATGGGCTCACCGAAGAAATCTTAAATAGCCTTGCCCATGTAAAAGGACTCAACGTCATTTCGCGTACCTCTTCATTCGCTTTTAAAAATAAGAACCTTCGTATACAATTAATAGCTGATTCCCTTGGGGTTAATTATGTGGTAGAAGGATCGGTGAGAAAATCAGAGAATGGGTTGCGAATCACCGCGCAGTTGATACGTGCCAAAGACGGTTTTCATATTTGGTCGAACACGTATGACAGGAATACAAAAGACATTTTTATTCTTCAGCGAGAGATCGCTGCAAAAATTGCGGAGAGCCTCGATATTTTGCTTGACCCAAAGGCGATTAAACAAATGCAATGGGCAGGCACAACTAATCCGGAAGCATTCTTAGCGTTTTTAAAAGGGCAAGGACTATTTTTAGAAGGACATATAAAGAGGAGCCAGTTGCTGCCCTATTTAAAAAAGGCCAATATAAATTTTGATGAAGCAATTCGGTTAGACCCGGATTTTATCAATCCCTATTTTTTTCGGGCTGACTTCTACTTTCACTACTTGCTTAAAAACGAGCAGACTGTGTTCAACGATACGATTACTGAAGTGCAAGCGTATCAACTGATGCGGACAAGCATAGAAAAGGCAATCGATAAATCAAAATCGGAAATTGAAAAGGACTATTACAGATTGTATTCAATCATGCATTCCAACGATTGGTCTGCCATGAGGCCTATTATTGAAAAGGTGTTGAAGAGTCCGGATGCAGTCCATTTATTTACTTACCAGCCCTTCAACTTAGCAGCGTTGCTTACTTGTCTTGGCTATGGCGAACAAATTACATCGATCAGCCAAGGCATCCTTAAAAATGACCCTCTGAACAGTGCTGCGAAAAGGCAGATTATCGAAGCGATGATTTTTTCCGGTAATTATAATAAAGCCATTGAAAGTATTGACTCGATGATTTCCTTCGACCGAGATGGTAGATTCAATTATGATAAGCTATTCTGCTTGTATCAATTAAAGCGGGTTGATGAGGTGTATAATTTGTTAAAGCAGCTGGATAGTACCACAGTCGGATCGTATCATTCCATGCTGGCAATGGTGTTTGCCAAAAGAGGAAAACTAAAAGAAGCCAAGCAAATAATGGATAAAGATAGTAGGGATGATTACACCTTGCACGGAATTGAAGCGGCTTATGGAAGAGCGGCGGCCAATAGTGAAGCAACTAAACTAGATAAAAAATTGGTGATGCATCACGTCCTTTTATTTAGTTATCTCCTTTCGCCAAAAAATCTTCCATTCGATATTTCGGCAACACCAAATTTTGCAAAGCGGCTGCGCCAGGCAGGCATTGACATAAAACAAAATCTTTAATTTTGAGTAATGGTAAGGGCTTTAGCCAAAATAAAGGTTTGGCTTCGAAAATTTGAAATGTTCCTTTTGAGATGTAGACTAAAAAGAAAACCCGAACGTCACTACCTTGAGGCGTTATCCGAACCTTTAAGAAATTCCCCTGCTCATGAGTAAATCGAAAGTAACCTTACTACAGGTTTTTAAGACCATCATTTGGCCAAGGAAAAATATCCTGTTGGTGGGCCTGGTTCTGATTGTCATCAGCCGTCTAGCAGGGCTTGTTCTGCCCGGCGCCAGCAAATACCTGATGGACGACGTCATCGCCAAGGG
>JANYKP010000447.1 GCA_025358195.1 Cyclobacteriaceae bacterium | reverse complement strand
ACTATCGGTTTGAAGAGGGGGTACTTCTGTATGCCGTATGCGGTTTTGTTTCTATTCTCATAACCGGCAGCTACCGCGGCATCATCCGCTACACCGGACTTCAGGACGGGGTCAGAATATTTTACATGGTGGTGCTCAATCTTTTGTTGGTGATCGCCATCAATATTTTCTTTGGTTCGAATGGCCTGGGTAATGTTGTACCCTACTCGGTCGTCTTAATCAGTCTCCTTTCGTCTTTTCTGTTTCTGTTCAACTACCGCCTACTGGTTAAGTACATATTTTCGTTCTACAAAGATCATTTACTCAAGCAAACGCGTGTCTTGATTTTTGGCGCAGGACAAACAGGCATCATCACACGTCATGTGGTGGACTCTTCGTTGCGGATGAGAATCATGGGATTCCTGGAGGATGATCCCGACAAGATCGGAAAAGTAATGGACGGTGTCAGGATCTACAGCGCCCGGAAACCAGATCTGGAAAGTCTGTTGAATGAAAATGCGTTTGATGAATTGATCATCGCCACAAAAAACGTCACCCTGGAACGCAGAAATGAATTAGTGGACAGTTGCATCCAGCACCAGGTGCGGGTGCGAGTAATTCCACCCATTGATAAGTGGGCCAAAGGTGAACTGAGCTTTAATCAAATCAAGGAAATAAATATTGAGGACCTCCTCGGGCGGGAATCGATACGGTTAAACAAAGAGAATGTTGAAAGAGACTTGAAAGGTAAACGCATCTGCATCACTGGAGCTGCCGGCTCGATTGGCAAGGAACTAGTCAGGCAAGTCATTCAGTATCACCCTGAATGCATCATTGCCATTGACCAGGCAGAATCAGCCCTGTATGAACTTGAACGCGAATTAATAACAATCGACACCAAGGTTAAAGTAATTACCTACCTGGCCGACATTACCAATCGGGAAAGGATCGCTGCAATTTTTAAAGAGCAAAAACCAGACGTGGTCTATCACGCGGCCGCATACAAACACGTGCCCATGATGGAGAGCAATCCATCCGAAGCAGTGGTGTGCAATATTTTGGGCACAAAGATATTAGCGGATGTCTCCGTTGAGAATCGCGTCAAGAAATTTGTGATGATCTCGACGGATAAAGCCGTCAATCCCACCAACGTTATGGGCTGTTCGAAACGGATCGCGGAGATCTACGTTCAATCCCTCAATAATTATTTGGGTGGAAAGGAGTCCATGCAAACCGCGTTCGTCACTACCCGGTTTGGAAATGTGCTGGGCTCCAACGGATCCGTCATTCCCTTATTCAAGAAGCAAATTGAATATGGAGGACCTATCACCGTTACGCATCCCGAGATCACGCGGTTCTTCATGACCATCCCCGAGGCATGCCAGTTGGTGCTGGAAGCGGGTACCATGGGCAGGGGAGGCGAGATATTTATCTTCGACATGGGTAAATCGGTCAAAATCCTGGACCTGGCAAAGAAGATGATTTGGTTGTCCGGACTGGAACCCGACCGGGATATTGAAATCCATTTCACCGGTTTGCGGGAAGGGGAAAAACTTTTTGAAGAGCTTTTATCGAATGCGGAGAATACAATCCCCACACATCATGATAAAATATTGATCGCGAAAGTTCAGGAATACTCGTATGATGAGATTAACAAGTATGTCGATTTGTTTGTTGATCTGGTCAACGACCGCAACGAACTGAAGATGGTGGCCTTGATGAAGGAACTGGTTCCTGAATATAAAAGTAACTATTCGCGTTACGAGATACTGGATAATAAGAGAGTTGTAGATTTTAGCTGAGAGAGCCATGTCCCCCTCCACGGAGGGGGTAGGGGGAGGCTCGCACTGATTACTGATTACCGATTACTTCCTCAACCCACCACGCTTGTTATAACGATAGAAAGCCTTGCGCTTGGACTTAAACGTCTTCTGTCCACGGTCTCCTTGAAAAAAATTCACCGGCAGGTAGTATTCAAGTTTAACACTGTATAATATGTATGCATCATCGGTCTTTGGATTACCTCGAATAGCTCCCTCTTCTTTAGGAGCCAGGCCGATTTCTGGTCTTCTGTCGGAAAGGGCATAAGCTAACGCATTTGGATATTTCGCGGCATCATGATGTACCGTGCTAACGTCATCCAGGTAGTCCGTGAACGTCTTGCGAAATCCTCCTTCAAGGCAAAGATTGGCAAAGGGACCAAGTTTGAAACGGACGCCTAAACCCATCGGTATGACCGGCGTTACCCTGCTGTAACTTACCAACTCGGTATGCTGTGGTGCCAATTGATATTTAGTTCCATTGTACATCGTTGTTGGATTAAAATACAACAACCCAATTCCAGCAAAACCATATAGGTTAAAAGCCGGCCGCTGATAGAAACTTCTTCCTTGTGGATATAAATTATACATTCCTACCGCGCTAATCTCAAAATTGTTTTCACTGAACGAAAGATTTCTACCCTTTCTGCCACTTTCAACCGATGCTTTGGAGTCGGACCCCGACAATTGAAACCAAGACACCTCTGCTCGCACGGAAATTTTGCGCGTTAAATAATACTGAAACCCTGCATGAAAATTTGGGTTAGCCTGAAGATAATCTCCATCGTTAGACAACTCGCCAAAGTAAGACGAGGTGCCTGTTCCAACAGTTAGGATAAGTGAGCGGCCTCTGCGCATAGCAAAGAAGCTTTGGGCGGTTGCCAAATCGGAAGCTAAAAGTCCTACAATCAAGCCCACCAAGACACTTTTCTTCATCAAAAAGCCATTATTTATGCAATTTATAAAAATTAAACCAAGAAGGAAACCGACTAAAATCAAGGGTGCATTTTCAAAGTGTCGCGGTGGACTAAAGTCCATGTTGACTGGACTAGATTAACCCAGCCTTAAGGCTCTTGCCTATGCACATATCTTTTGCAGGAAACCCCAACCGATATATAATTCGAGCTCTTTTTCGAGAAGCTTATCCCCA
>JANYKP010000444.1 GCA_025358195.1 Cyclobacteriaceae bacterium | reverse complement strand
GTGCCGGTGATGTACCTGATGCGCGCCAGGCTAAAGGAGCGGATATTTGGTATTAAAGCAGAACCCGCTGAAGGAATTGTAGATGGCACGGTATCGTTGAACTAAAATAAGAAGAAAGTCGTCTCTACTTGGGACGACTTTCTTATCTATGCGAATCCGTGTTATGACCATGTTTTTGTTCATTCTATTTTTTCTGCTGATTGACTATTATTTCTTTCAGGGAGTGCTCGCTGCCAGCAAACACTGGTCCGAAGGCTGGAGAAGTGGTGTGCGCATCGGATTTTGGGTACCTACTGCCCTTTGCATTTTCGCCCTGTTCTGGTGGACGTTTGGTGATCCTTATATTTTTGGGGCCAATACAAGAAGTTTTATCATTACAGGAATTGTAGCGACTTATTTTTCTAAAATTCTGGGAATACTGGTTCTCTTCACCGATGACCTTCAACGCGGTGTGCGGTGGGTCGTGGGCTTGTTTAGTAAAAGTACCGATGGACATCTTGGTGGACCGGTGATACCGCGTTCAGAATTCTTATCGAAAGTGGCACTGGCAACTACCGCAGTCCCCTTTACTGCATTTGCCTATGGAATCATTTCAGGAGCGCACGACTATCGTGTGAAACGCCTCACGGTAAAACTTAAGAACCTCCCAAAATCATTTGATGGCCTTCGCATTGGGCAGCTCTCGGATATTCACGCAGGAAGTTTTTGGAACAAGACCGCCGTGAAAGGCGGCGTGGAGATGATGATGAAGGAAAAGCCAGATGTAATCTTTTTCACCGGTGACCTGGTCAATAACGAATCATCGGAAGTAAAAGAATATGTACCAGTCTTTGAAAAACTCAAAGCTCCCCTGGGTGTCTTCTCTATTACCGGCAATCATGACTATGGCGATTACAAGACTTGGACGTCACAAGAAGAGAAGCAGCGCAACTTTAAGGATCTTGTGCAGGCACATAAGATCATGGGTTACGACCTTCTGATGAACGAACATCGCTTTCTGGAACAGGGCGGTGAGAAAATAGCCATCATCGGCAACGAGAATTGGGGAGCGGGGCGATTTTCGAAATATGGAAAATTGGATGCGGCCTGCAAAGGAACAGAAGAAGTAGCGGTTAAATTGTTACTGTCCCATGATCCAACGCATTGGGACGCGCAGGTAAGACCCAACCATCCCGAAATTGATATGACCTTTTCCGGACATACGCACGGTTTTCAGTTTGGAGTCGAGATTGGAAATTTCAAATGGAGTCCCGTTCAATATGTATATAGGCAGTGGGCTGACCTGTATCGCGAAGCAGACCAATACATCTACGTAAACCGCGGCTTTGGTTATCTTGGCTACCCTGGGCGCGTGGGCATCCCCCCAGAACTCACCATAATTGAATTGAAAAGAGCGTGATGAGTTGGCCTCTAACTTTGAACTTTGAACTATTATTCCCCCAACCATCACGGCGAAGCCCCACCAACTCTCACTAATTTATTCTCTTTAAACATCTCGGTGAGCGACTTTTTGAGAAGCTTCCTTTGCTTGCCCGGAAGTTTTTTTAAGTCAAAAATGTATTCCGTTTCGCCTTCTTTTCCCCAAGGCTTGGTTTTGTATCCAAGGGTTACTTTATTTTCTTTTTGAAAGGACTTGAGATACGTTAAAAAATTTTCCTGAGTCTTGTAATCTATACCCGCGCCAACGCTAACAAAATTAATAGACAGGTGATCACCTGAATGTGGTTGGATGCGTTGACCCGATACCCTTCCGTGACAGGCGAGTAAGAATAAACAGAAGATAAGTTGGCGTGCAGGTCGGGGACTACGCCACATTTTTTTGCATGGCTTTTTCCTGTCGCCGTTTCTCGTCAATCGAGAACTTACCGGCGCCAAAAATCATGAATACAATTAATCCGAGTAGAACGATGATGGAAACTTCCAACTCCATTTTACTTCCCACGGACATGAATTCCTTATAGTTCACAAATACTACCGCCCCGATAAGGATCGGTAATTGGACGAGGCACATGATTCTGGTCAATAATCCAAACGCAATCAGTGGACCACACAGTAAGTGCGCAAAAATGACGTAGTGTGCAATGGCCACCCCGGTGTAACGCATGTTTACGCCCTCGATGCTCATTTCAAGTGATTCAATATTCATGGCAAATACCGCCCCTTTGTACGTAATGAAAATACCGAGGGCGATTCGGAAGATGTCTAGCCAGCCGGGACGATGTGAATTTCCCCAGCTTTCAATTTTTGTGACAGCATTCATAGGAAGCAACATTTAAGAGTTGCTACAAAGTTTACGAAATCATTTACCAAAAGGCAACTGTTTTCGAAAGGAGAGGGGAGTTTTGGCTGTAATCTTCTTAAAAAGCCGGTTAAAATTCGAAACATTTGAAAAGCCGGCTTGATAACAGACTTGCTGGATGCTGCAATCTTTCTGGATGAGTAGTTGACAAGCATGGCTCACCCGCACTTCATTGAGAAAATTGATATAGGTTTTTCGCGTGTGAAGTTTGAAATACCGGCAAAAGGCTTCCGACGATAAATTAGCCAACCTGGCCACTTCCGTAAGATAAATCTTGCGATGACTTTCTCGAAAAGTGAATTCGACAATTGAATTCATCCGTCCTTCTTCCCGCAAATGTAAACGGCTCGACTGAAGGGCCAGGTTCCTCTTTTTATTTGTTTCGGAAAGCAACTTTAATAATGAAAAGAATTGTATCATTTTCTCAAGGCCGTGGCAATGACTGAGTTGCTCAATGTGATCCGCAGCTTCTTTAATGGTAGCGCCGGTTAGTTGAAAACCTTGCTGGCTTGCGGCTTCAAATTCCCGGACACTGGCAAGCTCGTTGGAACCCCACAATTCTTTCCCAAAATATTTCTCGCTGAAGTACAAGGAGATACTTTTGGCGCGGATGGTTGAATTGTTTCTATAAAAAGATTGGTCACAGCGGAATACATGTGGCTGCCCACTGCCGATGACAAACACGTCACCGGCCCGGAAGCGTCCTACATAGTCGCCTGCAATCAATGTTCCTTCACCAGCCTTAATAAGCATGATTTGGATTTCGGGATGTTGATGAAGCTGATCATAGAAATGAGAAACTTCATCTACTTGTACCCGCACTACTTCGTTCTCGGTTTGCGGG
>JANYKP010000439.1 GCA_025358195.1 Cyclobacteriaceae bacterium | reverse complement strand
CACGGGTTTAAACCCGTGGCAATTTTGCCATAATGTTATAGGTCTTTAGTTCAATGTGAAGTAGTTTGACAGCAAATTTGAAATGCACCCAAGCCAGCCGGTACGCGTTTGTCCTGTACCTTAATGCTCGTGCTTCTCTCCGCCACCATACCACGCCTCCATGATCGCATGAAAATTATCATGTAAGGTTGTGAGCGAAGCACCGATTTCTGCATCACTTGCGCCGGCCTTTATTTGGTCAGCCAGGGCGCGGGTGCCCACTTTTAACTTTTCAAGTTGAGCTTTTACCTCTTCGTTATTCACTTTTCCCGGTAGCTTAGACTCCTGCCACCGTTCAGCCTCCAGCGCCATTTCTTCTGCCAGTTTTTTCACCGGGACTACATTGGCGGAGTCCTTGTAGGGATGATACGCATCGGATATCAACATGTGGAAAGAATCCAACTCGGGCCATTCATCGGATGATTCCTCCGTCGACATCGTTTCTGATTTTTTTCCACAGGATGCAAGTAGCAGGACAATCAGTATAATATTCAGGCGCAGCAATAAAATTTTCATGTGTTGAGGTTTAGAATTAAAAATAGGTCATTGGTTTTTCTTTCTGTACTTCCTTCTCATTTTAAATCCATGAACACCCTTCTTCAAGAGGTCAAAATAAAGTGTGGTGTATAAAACAATCGTCATCGTCCAAATTACTCCAAGGTTAAAATAGAATGTGTCAAATATCTTTCCCATGAACTGTTTCGTTGGTACAAAAAAGTTCGCCTGGAAGTCAAGAATATTTTGTGGATGATGGTCCTGAAAATAAATCGGGTAAAATTTTTGAACGAGGCGTCCGTTCCATTCGACGATCCTCGTCATTTCATCGGAGTTTTCCACCATCCGGGTCACGGCTTTATTCTCATACCGCAGTTGCATCTTTTCGAAAAATTCTCTTTTTTCGGGGGTGACGGTGAGTTGAGCCTCCCGTGTTTCTCGTCCCTGCTTGGCTTTACTCGATTGAAGGATATAATACTTCTTCAGCGCCGAAAGAAAATCTTTCGTTTTCTTGGAAACCAGGGAATCAAATTTGCCAATTCGCAAACTTTCTACTTCTGGAAATTTCTCGATACCTACATTTTCAAGTTCATAGGTGATCTCGTTGCGTAACAAATCAAGATCTTTTACAACCGGCGCATAATTTTCATCCTGCCAGTACAGGCGTTGATTCAGGACCTTGGATAATTTCGTTTCAAGCGCAGGAACCAGGTAATCTCGTTTGTACTTCGCCACATTTTCTTTCTGATGATACTCATAAAACTGTCGTTCAAACGGATTGTCTTTGAATTGGGTGACCATGAAGGCCTCAAACGCCCAGCGAGAGGCCATTAGCTCGCCCATCAACGGTATTCCATCGGGCTTACCCACAGCGGGGTTGAACTTGTCGAAACGAACCACGATGCCGCTCATGATCAACTGAGGTATTACCAAAACCGGGATGAGAATATAAATGGTAACGGCTGAATCAAAGGCAGCCGAAATATTTAATCCAAGGATGTTGGCGAAACATGAGCACGAAAATAAAATCAACCAATATCGCATTTCAGTCAAAGGAATTTCAAGTAGGAGGTTGCCAACCACGATAAAGGTCAACGTCTGAACGGCAGAAATGCTAAACAGTACAATCACTTTTGAAATTAGATAGCTGCTGTGGCTCAAATGAAGAAAGCGCTCACGTTGAAGAATTTTTCTATCCCGGAAAATCTCTTCAGCACTGACGATAAGTCCGACAAAGAGCGCCACGACCACGCTCATAAAGAAGTAAACGGGAATATTATCGTTGTTATAAAAAGTATATCCTGGAGCGTCGATTATATCATAGTACTTGACAAAATAAGCCATGAACAGGGCCAGCACTGGCGACAGCAAAAGATTCACCAACATGTATTGCGTATTGGCTGCCTTCGCCAGGACATCGCGGTTGATAAAGACAAGCAGCTGTTTAAACCAGTTGGGAATCTTTTGTGTAACCGGCAGCGGGTCCTTGACCTCCTCGATTCTTGGTATCTTTAACTTTTGTTTAAAGTATTGATACCATTGGCCGGGCGAAACTTTGCGGGTATTGGTAAATCTTCCAAACTCATTCACCACACGCGTCTCGATGATGTTGAATACTTGTTCCGGGTTGATGTTACCGCATTCCGGGCATTCACCAGGTGTTTTCGTGGCAGCATTCATTATCTCCTGGAAGTAATTCACCGATTCCACCGGGTTGCCATAATAAATCTGGAACCCTCCTACATCTAATATGATAAGTGTATCAAACATTTTAAAAATATCTGACGATGGTTGATGGATCACTACAAAAATCATTTTCCCGCGTAGCGCTAGTTCCTTAAGGAGATCCATGATGTTTTCCGAATCCCGTGAAGACAAGCCGGAAGTAGGTTCATCCACAAATAAAATGGCTGGTTCGCGCAAAAGCTCTAACCCGATGTTGAGCCGCTTTCTTTGCCCACCGCTGATCGTCTTTTCCAGTGGCGATCCTACTTTCAAATCACGCGTTTCCGAAAGTCCAAGACTGGTAAGCACCCGTTCAACACACTCCGTTATTTGTTCTTTTGAATAGTGGCCAAAACAAAGTCGCGCTGCAAAATATAAGTTTTCAAAAACCGTGAGGTCTTCCATTAACAAGTCATCCTGCGGTATAAAGCCGACAATCCCTTCTACTTTTTCCGGGTGTTCATGGATATCAATTCCATTGATGAGCACACGACCGCTGGAAGGCTTCTCGGTCCCGTTCAGTACATTCAGTAAAGTTGATTTTCCGGACCCGCTAGCACCCATGAGTCCTATCAGTTTACCTCCTTTCTCTGACACGGTGACATTCTGAAGACCAGCCCGTCCACTTTTGAAATGGTAAAAAATGTGTTCAGCTATGAAACTGATTTCGGTATCCGATTCTTCAAAAAGGAATTTTCCAACAATGTCACTATAATAAATCGGCTCTATTTTGCTTCCGCGAATCGTAGAGCCCGTTGGAAACACATCTACTTTACGGCTTTTGAGTTGTTGGCTGTTAAGATAAAGGGATGTGATGCCAAGGTATTTAATGAAATACGTTTCCACCTCCGCGAGCCGCAAAACGGCGATGAGGCCCGTAAGATTTTTTGAAATGATCCGTGGGCCTGAATGATGGAGTTCACCGGAGCCCTCATCAATAATCAGAATATTCTTGAGGTTGAGTTCATCACTGTCCTGACCAATGACGAACGTACGCATTGCCTGCAGATCTTTTAACGGAATCTTTAGTGCCTCCCCGATATAAAAGATAAGATTCCCCTGGCGTTCTGAAATTTGTCCATCGGCAAATACCAATTCAATGATTTTCACTACGAGCACAGCTTTTTGCTGCATCGTCAGGGCCTGGTTGACCTTTTTGGAGATCTGCATGATCTTCGCCCAGTCGTCGACAAACTGGAGCGTTTCCTCATCCACGTTCCCAAGATCACTGGTCCCTACTTTTCTGTTGGCTTTGACAAACTCGTCAAAAAGGTTGAGATAATACCGAATCGCCTCCTGGTTAAGATGCAGTGACAAAAACTCCTTAATATTTGCGCGTTCGTCATCCGTTATACGCTCTTTGGCCACGATGGCAAAAAGCTGGATAATGGCTTTCAATAATTCCTCACTCATGTACGGTCATAATTCTGGCTTAAAATAGATAAAAATGTGCAGCAAGACTTACATCTCAGGATATCTTTCTTTGAACGCAGCGAGGCAGCGGTGGGTCTTCGATTTTTCACCGAATTATTATTTCTTTGTTGATTCAACCCACCGTTATGAAAAAAAAGCTGAACATCATACTATTCATATTGTGTTATCACAGTGCCCATTCCCAAAGCTCCATTCTGTGGGAAATATCCGGTAATGGACTCACCACACCCTCCTATTTGATGGGTACCCTTAAATTTATTGGCGAAAAGGAGTTTTACCTACCCAAGGAGGCCATTAGCAAATTAGCTGTGTGCAAGACGTTTGCTATTGAGGACCAAGTGGACCATAAGGCCCAGCTTGAATTAAACAAGGCCGTTCATTTTCCGAACGGGAAATCGCTGGCGACGGAACTCTCCCCCGCAGATTACGAACGTGTCCGGAGTTTTTTTGAATCACAATTCAAAATCCCCAAGACCAGATTTGATAAGGAGTTCTCAAAATTAATTCCCCTTGCCCTTTCCATCACCATGACCCGCCTGTCACTTGGCGAACAGGTGAAGTACTATGATATCGAATTATTAATCTTGGCAAAAAAAAATAAGCTCGAAACCTACAGTCTTGAAGAGATCAATCGTGAATCGGCCGCGATTCAAGCCTTCCCGATGAAAGATCAAGAAGCCGCCTTACTGCATAGTATCGCAAATTTTGAAAAACAAAAGTCTGAATACCTAAAACTCGAGGTTGCTTACCTGCGCGGTGATCTTGATAAGGTTTTTGAGTATTCCCTTCATCCAACAGAAAATAACCCCATCTTCATTAATGAGTTTTATACGAAACGCAATCTTGAGTGGCTTCCCAAAATAACGAAGATGATCAATAGCAAACCTTCGTTTATCGCGGTCGGCGTATCGCACCTTGAAGGAGAAAAAGGGCTGTTGCGTCTTCTGAAAGAAAAAGGTTATACGTTAACACCTTTGCGGGTTAGCCATTGATTGATACATAACACTAGCCGATATGGCGCGTTACCAAATCTGACAGAATCAACAGACCTTCGCGAAGGTATTCATCTTTCAATTTGGAAAGGTCATCGCCCGATAAGCCTTCTTTGTTGGCGACTTTGGTATCCAAATTTGCATTGGCAGCTTTTTTCTTTTCGGCCTCCTCCATTTCCTGTTTGCGCTTGACTTCATTAAGTGAAATTTTGGTTTCGCTCAAATTCTTCCTTATATCCTCTACCTCACCCGCGTATCGTTTCAGGGTGGGGTCAAACTTCAAGCGATCCTGGTAACTCTTCGTGAGTCCAACAACCAGTTTGTCAGTCACATCGGGTGTTTTCTGAAAGTCTGTCTTCTTAATCACGTCCCACGGAAGGGCGCTGGGGCTTGCGCTTTCACCAAACTGTTCCGGCCTCAATGCCGATGGCAATTGAATATCAGGTGTGACTCCTTTGTGCTGAGTACTGCTGCCCGTAACGCGATAGAACTTTTGAAAGGTAAGCTTGAGCTCCCCCACCTTATCCGAATCATTTATGTAACGGTCGAGATCAATCACCTGTTGAACGGTGCCCTTGCCATAGGTCGATTCTCCGGCAATTACTCCGCGGTGATAGTCTTGGATCGCTCCGGCAAAAATTTCTGAAGCAGAAGCGCTGAACCGATTGGTCAGCACGACGAGCGGCCCGGCATACGATATTTGTTTGTCCTGGTCCACTCCAATTTCAACCCGGTCGCCTGAATTCTTCACCTGTACCACGGGTCCATCCTTAATGAATAAGCCTGTTAAATCGATTGCTTCAGATAAGGAGCCTCCGCCATTATTTCTTAAATCCATTACAATGCCGGCTACCCCTTCTGTTTGCAGTTCCTGGATCAACTTCTTGACGTCACGCGTGGTGCTGCGGTAATTGGGATCGCCCTTTTGATAAGCTTCAAAATCCATATAAAAACTCGGCAGCGAGATCACACCAAGTTTAAGGTTACGGCCATTGACGGAATAATTGATTGTTTTTTTCTTGGCTGCCTGGTCTTCAAGTTTTACCTTTTCACGCACGAATGAAAGAATAACAGGAGGGCCATTCAAACCAGTTTCAGCAGGAAGAACCTGAAGCCTTACGAGTGACCCTTTTGGCCCCTTGATCAGTTTTACCACTTCATCAATCCTCCAGCCAATCACGTCTACCATCTCACCATCCTTACCTTGCGCAACGCCGATAATGAAGTCATTGGGGTGTAGTAGTTTTGATTTTTCAGCGGGGCCACCGGGAATGATCTCTACGACTTTTGTGTTATCGTTTTCTGTTTGCAGTTTCGCACCAATCCCTTCCAATGAAAGCGTCATGCTCTGCTTAAAGAGGTCGGTAGCTTTTGGGGAAAGATAATTCGTGTGTGGATCATAGGCTTCCGTAATACAATTCATGTAGATACTGAATATGTCCTCGCTGTTCAACTGATCGAATGACCTGAGTAACCGCTCGTATCGCTTCTTTAAAATCTCTTTGATCTCCTCCTGCTTCTTCCCCGTCAATTTCAGACTGAGTGCCTGGCTTTTAATGATCTTGCGCCAGTCGTCATTTAACTCATCATTACTTTTGGCCCAACCTGCTTTGTCGCGGTCGGTTTCATAATATTCGTCGGCGGTGTACTCAAAGTTTTGCCCGACCAGGTTGGCGATAACATCTTTCAAACGACTGCGATAGCGGTCCTGGAAGACCTTGAATATTTCAAAAGCCGGTGTAACATCTTCTGTACGCGTAAGATCGTCCAGCTTCAACCGATACCTATCAAAGGACTGAATATCGGAGGCGAGGAAGTAGATCTTGCTATTGTCAAGCTCTTTGAAAAAAGCGTCAAAAACGACTGAAGAAAGGGAGTCGTTAAAGTGGATCTTTCGATAATGGTTATTATCCAACAAATAAGAAATCACCCGCGCCTCTTTACCAAAGACCGGCTTCGCCCGCAATTGAGTAGTATCAACGGAAACCGCAATACTCTGTAAACTGGCCAAAAGGAAAATTATAACACCCACATTCTTTTTCATCACCTTCAATTTTATAGACTATTGATTCACTTAAACGAATAAAAAGACAAATAGATTCCTACGATTTTGCAATCTTATCAACGTCAAATTCCTCCAGGAATTTTTGCGCCTGATCGATGGTCGGGAATTCGTAAAACCGTTTACCGGACAGGATGGAGTGAATCTCAATTTTAACGAGATCGATATTCTTGGTGTTTCTCCGGACTGACAGCCGGAGATCTTTATAGTCTTCGGCTTCCTTCTTTGAAATAATGAAAGCCGTGGCCCGAATATTCTTACAATACGCACATTTATAGTGCTTTACCAGTTCCTTTGGCGATTCATCTTCATAGCGTTGGGTAATTTCCTCTTTGATAACTTTCATTGTAAAAAAGCCGCAATTATTGCACTTCAGGGCCGCTAAATGACCTTCATATTTTTCGATTTTTATGTCACTTGATTTTTCATCAATCCACACATCATAATCGATAGAGAATATGCTTTCTTCTGCTTGTTTTCCCAGATCCAAATGAACATCCTCTTCCTCCTCGCTTAACAACCGCATTTTGTTTCCTGTTTTTGGATTCACACGAGGCATATAACGCCACTTTTTAAGTTTTGAATTTAGTTTGGTTGGATAATAATATTCCAATACAAGGCTGGACACATAGGCGATGAGCGTCCCTCCAGAAATTGCAAAGAACATTCGCACAAAAAACCATACCCCGATCGTATTGAGGGCGGTTTCTCCAGAACCATACAAATTAATCAAGCAGCCAATGCCAACCCCCACGACGATGAAAGCCTTTTTGTAGATCCTTACTTCATGGATGAGTATATAATCATACTTACCTTTGAATTCTTTGATGACGGCGACCCTGAAATTGTGAACCAAATAAATGAGGAAAGCGATGGAAAAGCAGACAATGGCGGCAATAATCATGGCATTGTACCATATTTCCAGGAAGGCATCTTGATCGCTCATTGTTTGAATTGGAATTTGTTATTATTTCCCCATAAAACTAATGATAAAAACTGATTTCAAGGCGGAAAAGGCAGATCAGCACTTCAAAATTGCCTTAAGATCGGCCGGAGAATATCCTATTGATTTAATAGTCTTATTGTCGGATTTCCGGTATACCAGCCACTTGTCGCCTTCCTTGAGGTAATAGCATTCCGTACCGTCTTTCCTTCTATAGTGCTCAACCGTTTCCCTAGCCTCCGCTTCCGACTTACACGCCTTGCTCATGTTCGACCGCTGAACTTCGTCAAAAAGCTGTTTAAAACTTTCTCCAAGGCCAAACTCAAGCACGGCCCCTGACAGCACATATTGTATATCGCACAAAGCATCAGCCACCCCTACCAGGTCCTTCTCCTTAATGGCTTCCTCGAGCTCTTTCAGTTCTTCGGCGATCAGGTCCACTCTCAACTGGCTCCGCTTTGCATCGGGGATGGTGGGCGTCAGGAGAATCGGATGCTTAAACGTGCGATGGAACTCTGCGACCAGGTCAAGAGAATCAGGTTGCTTCATATTGTTTATAGATTAGGGGACAATAAAAGGAATCCACCACGCGATTCAAAATAGCCGGTTAAAATTTCTGTATGGACTGATTAATCCTGTTAATCATGGCCAACTCTCTATATTTGTGGCCTGATTTAGATTTGCTGAATGAAGAAGAATTTTGTCAAAGAGCTTACGTGGAGAGGCATGATTCACGACGTCATGCCAGGCACCGAGGAACAACTACAAAAAGAGATCACAGCTGGATACATTGGCTTTGACCCTACCGCAGATTCGCTTCATATTGGAAACCTTGTCCAGATCATGACGCTGGTCCACTTCCAACGCTGCGGCCACAAGCCATTCGTCCTGATCGGTGGAGCCACCGGTATGGTAGGTGATCCCTCCGGCAAGTCTAGCGAACGCAATCTTCTCTCGGAAGAGGTCTTGCGCCACAATGAATCGTGTGTTAAAAAACAGCTGGAAAAGTTCCTGGACTTCTCCGGGGGACCCACCGGAGCAGAGATGGTCAATAACTATGACTGGTTCAAAGACTATCACTTTTTGGATTTCATCCGGGATGTTGGTAAACACATTACTGTCAACTATATGATGGCCAAAGACTCTGTCAAGAAGCGATTGGATTCAGGTTTGTCCTTTACGGAGTTTACGTATCAGCTTGTCCAAGGCTATGATTTCTTTTGGCTTTATAGAAATAAGCGTTGCCGACTTCAAATGGGAGGATCGGATCAATGGGGAAACATTGTAACGGGCACTGAATTGATTCGCAGAAAAGACAACGGCGAAGCCTTTGCTCTTACTACACCACTCATTAAAAAGGCAGACGGGACTAAGTTTGGCAAAACGGAACAGGGCAATGTATGGCTCGACCCGCGGAAAACTTCCCCATATCGTTTTTATCAGTATTGGCTAAATGCTTCTGATGAAGATGCAAATTCATTTATCAAGATTTTTACGGAACTGGAAGAAGATGAAATTAATCGTTTGATCACGGAGCATGAAAAAGCGCCCCATTTACGAATCTTGCAAAGGGAGTTGACCCGGCAGATTATGATCCGGGTACATTCGAAAGAGGACTATGAAGCTTCCCTCAAGGCATCTCAAATCCTTTTTGGAGATTCCGTTACAGCAGATCTCCTCATGCTGGATGAGGAAACTTTGTTGGAAGTTTTTGAAGGAGTTCCACACGCTATGATCCAACGTTCGTCCCTTGATTCAGCCGACACAGTAACTGACCTTCTCTCCGATCTAACAAAGGGTGTAATTTTTCCTTCAAAAGGTGAAGCACGAAGAATGATACAAGGCGGTGGGGTAAGCATCAACAAGATTAAGATTGAAGATCCACAGCAGAAACC
>JANYKP010000410.1 GCA_025358195.1 Cyclobacteriaceae bacterium | reverse complement strand
TCTTCATTGGACCTACACCAAGGTACATCAGGTAGATGGCATAGATCCCACCTGCGATTCCGGCCATTCCGCCAATTACAGGAATGAAACCCAATATTCCAGCCACCCAGCTCGCTGTCGACGAATAGGCAACCAATTGTGCTGATTTGTTCAGATCTTTTTCAGATTTGAAATTATTTGCCAGCAGATCCACCACATATGTAGTAATGACATAGGAGAGAATGGCGCTTACATATACAATGAGCGCTGTCGTGATGACAAATCTCATACTGGAACCTTTATTTATGACAAGTCCATTGAGCAATGGTACGATAGCAGGTATTGTAGCCAACGGAATTACATAAGAGGTTAACAAAGAAGATAAAGTATCGGATTCGCCGGCAATGACGGGCCATTCCGTTTTGGGTGTGAGCAGAATGTTTTTAGCTCTTTCAACAAGGTTCATGGGTATAGTGATTTGGTTTAAGTTAGAAAATTGAATTTCGCAAAAAAACAGCTGGAATCCTAAGTTTCGAAGTTGGGTAATGTCTCAGTTTCAGAAAGAGGATTGTTTTAACTACCATCCCCGGCATGTCGGGGCCAAGGCACGAAGACCCCAAGGTTCACAATGACGGTCTTTCTTAGTGTCTTAGTGTCCTGGTGGCTAAGAATTTCAAAATGAGACACTACAGAAAGTTGAACGGTTTGGAAATTTATAATATATTGATCTTCCGCATGCCATGATTCCCTAACGGATGAAAAAATTGATAAATCCCCTTCGTGGACTTCTGCTGGTGTTCTTACTTGCAAATTGCGGAGGCAAGATTGCTAATGAAAAAGTAGCCTATTCAGGGAAGACGGCCATGCGTGTAACCTATTGGGTGAAGAGCTATCCTGAATGGCTTAAAGTTTATAAAGAAGTTTCAGATTCAAATTCGTGGATTGGTCTGTATGTCAGTCCCGATGACCCCAACCTGGTGACGGTTTACGAATTGACCCAAAGCCATGAGCAGGCAAAAAAGGAATTCTCTTCGGAAGAAGCCAGGCGAAACATGAAGAGGGCTGGCGTTACCTCGGAACCAATGATCAGTTATTTTGATATCAAATATCGCAATCTTCCAAAAAGCCCCAGGATGTACAGGGTTGAAATCACTCACGACGTCGCTGACTATGATGCCTGGAAAAAAGTCTTTGATGCCGGTGAAGAACGTCGTACAGCCGCTGGCATGGAACTGCGGGGAATTTTTGTCGATGCGGACAACTCCACAATGGTTGGCGTTGTCGTGGCGACCGATGACCTTGACCAATTAAAATCCATGCTGGCATCTCCTCAATTTGAGAAATTAAAAAAGGAAGCGACCGTAGCTTCCCGTGAAACGGTCATTGTGCTCAAGATGCCGCCGAGGTAGTTGAAAAGTGTTAAGGTGTTTAAAATGTTAAAGTTTGTTGGATCAACCTACGTTAGTAGACACTTAAAAACTTTAACTCATTAAGTAAATTACCGGCAACAAGAAAGCCGCATCTCCCATCAGCCGATAGCGGTCCTGCGTTTCAAAATATTTTCTTTTCAGAAAAATCCATGCGAGCACGGCATTCATTGCAAGTATTACAATAACGGGCCCGGGATTGTTCGTATTTAATAATTGGACCACGGCAATTCCAACATTCATTATAAATGAAACGGTCAAAAGCAACCGGGTTGCGCGATCGCCAAAGGCAACTGTAAAAGAAGGATGATGGTCCTGGACATCACTTTTCCGGTCAAACCATGAGAAGAGCAGGAGGTTGATGAGGGCGGTCAGGAAAAATTGAAAGATGAGGCACATTTCAAAAGGCGCCAGGGGCCGTTGCAGTATTGAAAGAGGCGCCATTAGCACACCTCCTGAATACAAGACAGCGACAATGAATTCCTTAGAATACTTTAAATTTTTCTGCAAGATGAAATACAACCCAACTATGGCTGATAAAATGAGTCCGCCGATCAAAACCTGTTTTCGAATGAATGCAACTTGTATACCCACGACAACCAATGAGAGGAGGAGCGGTGTCAGAAGCATATAAAAATGTTGCTGATGAAAAAGGTGTCGTCTGGTTGCGGCGGGTTGGGTTTTCCTCCATACGTCAAGCAAGTGGTCACTGGTATAAATGATCCACACCGTCAGCCCGAGAATAATGAATCCATAGGGCAGGACTGTCACTCCTAAAATATCTGCAAAGAAGGCGCAACCTATCACAGCCCCGGCCACAATATCAATACTGAG
>JANYKP010000402.1 GCA_025358195.1 Cyclobacteriaceae bacterium | reverse complement strand
TACGGTAGGGGCGTTGCTGGTAATTGTGATTCTGACCATTCTCTACATCGGCTTCTGGTAAACTTGCGGAGCAATAATAATCGCAAGAATCATGGCGACTACTACCGCCACTCGTCCTGTCCATACCAGGGATTTTTCAGTCGCCTCTTTATTAATGAAGTTTTTATAAATGTCGAGCGTAAAGATCGTAGAGATACTATTGGCTTTACCGGCAAGGGATGCTACTACTGCGGCGGTCAAAGCGGCAAATGAAAGGCCTTTCAGTCCGGTAGGTAATAAATTCAACAATACTGGATACGCGCGGTCGGGATTAATTTCACCGCCGGCCAGCATGTCCTGCTGGAACATCCCATTCTTCCAAAGAACAAAGGCTGCGATACCGGGCAACACCACAATGACGGGCATCAACAGTTTCAGAAAAGCTGCAAAGAGCAACCCCGTACGGGCAGTCGGTAAATCGGCGCCAAGGGCACGTTGTGTGATGTATTGATTACAGCCCCAGTAATTCAAGTTAACAACCCACATCGCACCAATCAACACCGTCAATCCCGGAAGGCTGACATAATTCGGGTTGGATTGATCAAAAATCATGTGAAAGTGATCACTCGATTCGCTCATCAAAAACCCTAAACCCTTCATTGTGCCCGTTGTGTTGAAATGTTCGGACACAAGGTTGAGCGCGAGATAGGTAGTTGCAAGTCCACCGAGTACGAGAAAGAAAACCTGTATAACGTCGGTGTATCCAATCACCTTCATTCCACCCAGGGTGATGATGATGGCAAACCCCGCCAGGAAAACCATGCAAAGGGTAAAGTTCAGTCCCGAGATGGTACTGACTGCCAAAGCACCCAGGAATAAGATAGAGGTCAGGTTTACAATCACATAAAGCGAGAGCCAGAACACCGCCATGATCATAGCCACGGTGTTGTTATATCGTTGCCGCAGGAATTGCGGCATGGTGTAAATTTTATTTTGGAGATAAATTGGCAAAAAGAAAACCGCCACTACGATCAGGGTTGCCGCCGCCATCCATTCGTACGCCGCGATTGCCAGGCCCATCTTGAAGCCATTTCCCGACATACCGATCATTTGTTCTGCCGAAATGTTGGAGGCGATCAAAGAGGCACCGATCGCCCACCACGTGAGTGAACCCTCTGCCAGAAAGAAGTCTTTCGAGTCCGATTGGAGTTTTCTTTTACGATTGTAAATCCAATAGCCATAAGTGGCCACGATGATGAAGTAAACAAAGAAAACACCGTAGTCGAGGCTTGTGAGTTTTTGCATTATTTTCAAGGTTCAAAGTTCAAGGTTCAAAGTTCAAGGTTCAAGGTTCAAGGTTTGTTCATAAGTTTATGGACACCTTGTGAAAGTTTTATTGAATAAAAATCAGGTTCTTTTTTAAAAGTAGCAAAATATTTTTGCGAAACAATTTCCTTAAAAATATCTTCCTTGTCTTTATCAATCAGGTTGATCGTACAGCCTCCAAATCCACCGCCCATCATCCGGGAACCTGGAACCATACCCTTATCCTCTTCCGCAAGCATGACCAGGTAGTCCAGTTCCTCACAGCTCACCTCATATGCCTGGCTGAGACCCCAATGTGCCTCGTACATCAATTCTCCGAAGCCCTTCCAATCATTTCGCTTGAGTAGTTCACCTGCCTTTTGGGCACGGCTAATTTCCGCTACTATAAAAAGACATTTAATAAAAATATCCTCCCCGAGCTGGTCCTGTGTCTCGTACAACATGGTTCGCGTCACGTCGCGTAGGGAATTTACGAGCGGGTGCTTCTTCCGGATCATCTTCATCCCTTGTTCACAGGCATCTCGTCTATCGTTGTAAGCCGTGGAACCCAACGCATGTTTGACCTTGGTGTCTACCAGTAAGAGCGAATGTGATGAGCAATGAAAGGGCAGTACTTTATAGGTAAGATTTCTGCAATCAAGCAGCAGGGCCGAATTTTTTTCACCAAACAAACTGGCGTACTGATCCATGATCCCGCAATTCACGTCGGCAAACTCATGCTCCGAATATTGGGCTATCTGCGCCAACGCCTTCCGGTCCAGGCCCATGCTAAAAATTTCATTTAAAGCAAAACCAAATCCGCAGCATAAGGCTGCTGATGAGGCCATTCCCGCACCCGATGGGATATTCCCACCAAACACACAATCAACGCCACCCTTCAGCAAGTCCTTGCGTCTGAACCCGTCGAGTACCCCCATGAGATAATTGATCCACGCTTCGCCGGGATGGAGGTCATGGATGGAGAAAGAGACACCTTCCTCATAATCATGTGCATAAATATTGCACTTTTCATTTCCACTGGGTGCTACTGCAAAAACAAAGTGCTTGTCGATAGCGGCGGGCATGACAAAGCCTTCGTTGTAATCGATGTGCTCGCCGATGAGGTTGATACGACCCGGGGCGACAAAGAGAGAGGGTTTTTTTTTAAATCGTTCCTGAAATTTTTGAGTAATAATGTGAGTCTGGGTTGGTTTCATGTCGCTCACTTAAAAATCAGAACGCGTAAGATTGGATTGTTTGAGAATGGAATGAAATGTTCCAATTGGAATCTCTTTGCGATCGGCCGGAATTATTACAGTTAGAGCTTTCCCTTCAAGTTCTCTTCGATATTTAATATGACTCCCTTTTTGAGAGACAAAATGAAACCCATTTTTTCTTAATGTTTTTAATATATGATCGGAAGAGTAAAATTTGGCCATTTTGCCACCGCTGAAAGAAATTTATGTCTATTTTAAGGTCATTACCCCCAATTCAGGAGATTCGACATCATGAATTTCAGGCTCGTTATTATCTTCAAAATAAAGAGAAAGGGCTTCCTCAAGATTTTTTAACGCTTCTACTTTCGTAGTACCAAAACTGGAAACCTCTACATTTAAACACTGAGCGACAAAATACTTGCCCTCTTTCCAGACCACGTTTTTAAGTTGCATTGTTTTCATACATCGAAGGTAATTACTTTTACTAAGATTCTTTGCATCAGCTTCGAAGCTTCCGAAACTCCATACCTAAGCATGCAACAACCACAATTAATAACACCCAACTCGATGCCATCGTTATTTTATTACCAACAATATAAGGCTTTGGTTCAAACTTGAATTCAATAACATGCTTGCCCGCCGGAACTTCCAGTGCACGCAGCACATAATCCGCCCTCAGAATATTTACTTCCTTATTATCGATGAATGCATGCCAGCCTTTCGGGTAGTAGATCTCTGAAAAAACAGCCACTCCATCGGTTGACGACTGAGCTTCATACTTCAGCCAATAAGGTTTTTGATCCACCAATGTAATTGCAGCAGCACTGTCGATCTGTAACGTTCCTCCTTCTACCTGGAATTTGGAATTATCAATAACGGCTACCTCTTTTGTGTTAACCTCTCCCACTTTCTTGAGTTCTTCGGTAGGTGAATTGACATTTACCACTTGATTGACAAACCAAGCCGGACCGTTTGCACTAAAATTTGGAATGATCGCATTTTTTTCCGGACCGTACACAATGTATTTTACATTCAACATGTTCAGTGCACCATACTTCTTAAAATCAAGCTTGCCTTGCTGTGCCTCTCCAAATAATTCTCGAGTTTGAATGGAAATCACCGAATCGTACAAATCCTGGTAGCGTCTCATTTTCGCACCATGATAAC
>JANYKP010000401.1 GCA_025358195.1 Cyclobacteriaceae bacterium | reverse complement strand
CAAAACGAACAACGGGTACCAACAATCCGTCTTGCACCGCCACGGCAACACCAATATGAATATGATGATTCTTCCTCATCTTATCTCCCAACCAACTTACATTAACATCCGGGTGCTGACGGAGTGCAGCGGCAACGGCTTTGATGATCATGTCATTGAAAGAAATTTTAACTGGAGAAACTTCATTCATGCTTTTGCGTGCTTCTACCGCCTTGTCCATGTTGATCTCCATGGTAAGGTAGAAATGCGGTGCACTAAATTTACTTTCTGCGAGTCTGCGCGCGATGGTTTTTCGCATCTGCGATACCGGCACCTCTTCGAAACTTTCCTTACCTACAACCGCTGGTAATACAATCGGAGTCGTTCCTTTTGAAGAAGGCTTTGATGCAAGGGCCCCGGCGGCAGGTTTGAAATTCTCTACATCACGTTTGGTTATTCGACCCTGCTCACCCGATCCTGGAACTTTCGAAATATCATAACCAAGATCCTTCGCCATCTTCTTTGCCAAGGGCGATGCTTTTAATCTTCCATTGGTGTGTGCTTCTTCTGTGACGGGTACTGTCGCTGCCGCAGGCTGGTTGGATGATGTTTTTGTCTCTGAGGCAGGTGCCTCATTTTTCGCTGGACCTCCCTTTGCCTGGTGGGCTTTCAGCAGAGTCTGCCAATCGGCATTCTTTTCGCCGATGATTGCCAATACACCGTTGACAGCCACAGCTTCTTTTTCTTTCGCTCCAATATAAAGTAAGGTGCCCGTATTATAGGATTCATATTCCATCGTGGCCTTGTCGGTCTCAATCTCCGCGAGCAGTTCGCCTGACTTCACGGCATCACCAACTTTTTTATGCCAGGAAGCAATCACTCCATCCGTCATGGTATCACTCATCTTGGGCATCAACACTACTTCCGCATTAATTCCAGAAGTATTGATGGCTTCTGCGGGGGCTACTGCTACGGCCACCGATGGCTCTGCCTTGGGAGTCTCTTTCTTCCCGTCAACGGAAGCTGAGCCTGCCGAAGCTGAGCCTGTCGAAGCTGAGCCCGCCGAAGCTGAGCCCGTCGAAGCACCGGATAACAAGGAAGAATAATCCTCACCCTGTTTTCCAACAATGGCCAATACGTCGTTAATTTTAATCGGCTGTCCCTCTTTTGCTCCCAGATAAAGGACTACACCGGGGTTAAATGATTCATAGTCCATGGTAGCCTTGTCAGTCTCTATTTCTGCCATCAGCTCACCGGACTTTACGGTATCCCCAACTTTTTTATGCCACTTAGCGATTACCCCTTCGGTCATCGTATCGCTCATCTTCGGCATCCGGACAATTTCTGCCATACTTTGATAATTAAAATCGATATGAACTCAAAAATAGGCGTATTGACCCGATTTTCAAGCGCTCTTCCTAATCAGAAATCTAAAAATTGATGTTGCCGATCAATACTTCGAATCGTGTGGCAGCGGGTGAAATGCCATAGCTGTACCGAAAACCAATATTGAATTGAGGTAAAAAGCGCAGGATATTGAGGTCCAATTTGATTTCGCCCCCCACGGAAGTATAGGACTGGATAAACGTCCTTGTGGCGAAGGTACTTTTCCCAAAACCATAATCAACGAAGAGGTTTGCACGCAGACGCTGAAAATTCACCAACGGACCGAGTGCAATATCAGGGTACCAAAGCGGTAGGGTGTAATTCGCAGACATCGAATAGAAATCCATGAACCTCGAAATTGATTGACCACGTGGCAATGGAATTTGATTTCGAAAGGTGTAGTTGTCCAGACCCGTGCCCTTACTCAAATTAACCGAAGCTATTTCCGACTTTTGATAAGCCCAATATCCCCAAAAGGAATGATGTCTGCCCAGGCCAGGAAAATATGACAATCCATAAAATGAGAATTGACTGCCAGAGAAGTCGCCGCCATACGGTGTATTCGAATAATCAACATAGGCGGCTTGCCCCCATTTACTATTGATGTCGCGTCTGCTCCGTTTAAGTAAACGATAAGTTGACAAACTAAAATGATTAAAAAGGAGTGTTCCATTGTCTGCAAGATTGCGATAAAAGTATTGTGGAAATTTAGTGGGGAACAAACGCCCCCCCCCATCGATGCTATTCTTAAACCCACTAATGGCAGTAACACCAACATAATTCGCAAACGAAACATTGCCAATAAATTTGGAAGAAGTAGTCACCAATGGAACACGAAGTCCTGCCTCCAGTGTCTTTTCACTCCATATAAACTTAAGATTATCGGTCACCAGTGTTGTATCGGGGGCTACTACTTTTCTGTACTGAATACTTCCTTCATTTACCGAACGATTTGACTGTGTAACTTGAAAGTCAAGGATAGGATAAACACCCTGGTAACTAACGCGTGCCCTCCATGCCCCCGTCCGCTCGGTGATATCATACACATAACCGCCATCCACCGCAGTTGTACTAAGAATATCCTGAGAAGTAATTCCAACGTCTACCTGAGTCAACGAATTAACAAAATACGGTCCCCAACTGTGTGGATTGATCATGCCACTTATCCTGCGGTAACGTTTGGTCTCAAATTTTGTTTGAGAAACACTTTTCAATAGCGTGGGCTTACCTTCCTGGTCCACCAAATGCTGAAAGAATGGCGCAGGCGGTGAGGGCACGACCTCCATTTTTTTCCAGTGGGAAGGGTCCATGGGAATTCTTACCACATTCATCCCATCACGGGACTGATCGTTGTAGTAGATCATTTTACCATCGTTTGATACAGTTGGGTTGTATGCACCGTATTTACTTGAAGTAACTTGAAACCGCTCCTGGGTCTGCACATTGATGGCGTAAATATTATCAATACCGCTGGCCGGCGAATTGAATAAAATAAAGTTTTGGTACGCGACAGGATAGCCGATATTCTCTTGCGAAATTGGAATCAGGTCGGTAGATGAATTTTGAGCAACATCAAATTTTGTAACTGTCTTCCCGGAAGCGTTCGTCCTCAATGCCAGTATGCTTTTTCCATCGGGTGTCCAACGCGGCATGGCCAGCAAATCATTGGCTGGATTCGGGAATTGCACTAACACCTTCCCGCTGAAATAATCAAGGATCACCAATTGGATTTTGTAATCAGTGGTGGTTTCAATGGTGGCCACCTGATAACCATTGGGCGAGAGAGCGGCTGCCGAATACCGGGAATGTCTGGAAATTATTTTTGCCTCCTTGCTCCCGAAATCATACCCTTTGATCACGGAGTAGGTGCGAACCAGCCAGCGGGGATCAAACCGAAATTCATTCCAAACTACGCGGCGATTGGCCGCCGAAAGCATGCCAGCATCGTTAATAATTCCCTGGACATAGCGTTTCTCTTCTGTACCATCCGGTGAAAGCACCACGAGTTGCTCGATGTCTCCGATACCCGATTTTGCAACCAAAATTTTTCCATTGTCAAGCTGTTGCGGATAGAAATAATCCGTGTAGGCAGAAGATTTTCTCTTTGCAATGGTCTCAAAAGGTGTGATCTCCAGATCCCGGAGAGCCACCTCATAGTCCTTCTTTCGCTCCGCCGCCATTTCCTTGTATAAATCCTTAACATACAATCCGGTTTCTTTCTTCATAGCATTGGAGAAAGCAAATGGTATGAAGGGCACACTCCACGAGCGGCCTACAATTTTCTCCCAGATAAGTGGATCACCTGTTTTTTTCCGGAGGTAAGAAACCATGTTATAACCCAGAACATAATGATTCGGAATATTATGTTTATAGGATCTCAAGTACTGTTTATGATAATTGAAGGTGCGTCCCTCCATAATATTCGTGCGGAAGACAAGATCAAAATTTGGAATTCTTCCACGTCCGCTGGGTGTGAAGGCAGTTTCTGTTGCGACCGCATCCCCCTCCCAGAACCATTGCGGTGCTGCCGCAAAAGCTAACCCGGCGGCGGCTTGCTGGCCAAAAAGGTAGTAGAAGAATTTATTAAAACCGGTAATGCTTCGCTGAAATTGTACAACGTGCCGGTATTCATGTGCCGCTAAGAGATTTAACCAGTCATTCGTACCTACAAAATTGTAGTTCTGCGACGGCATGGTGTAAAACTCTGACCGTCTTGGCGCCAGCGTCACAAATCCGTTGGAAATAGAGGATTGGTTTTGTAAGATAATGGAGATTTTCTTTGGAAGGACGCCCATCGTTTTGGCCTCGGGCTCGCGTATAGATTCGAGTGTGTTCGCCACGCGCTGGGCTTGGGTTTCAAATCCCCTGGGATACAACAGCCGAAAGTTGGGTGTGTTGATTTGATACCAATTGACGCTGGGTGCATTGGTCTCCTGTGTTACGGATTCCTGAGCCCATGTATTAAAGAAAGTTAAACATAGGAGTAGCGAGGCAGAGCAGCGAAACAAAGACATGGAGAGCACTTTAAGCTTGAAAACTACATTATGGAAATCACAATAAAAACCCAGGAACCGAAAATCACCAGTTTGGGTAGTTTAGGGAAGGATATTTTTACTTCTTAAAACGCTTTCCTGCACTTGAAACAGCAGCAACATTAAAAAAGCCAAGCGCCGTGGTGCCATTTGTCTTCGTATTTGAAATGTTGGTGGACACATTGGCAAGGGGTGTAGAAAATAGTTCCTGAAATCCACCGGGCCGGTCGGTCTGGATCTTCACCTCATTCAAGTAATTAAACGCCGCATGGGTAATGGAATGAATCTGTACGTTCACAGAATCACCTACATGAAAAGGAGATACATTATTGCCCCTGGAATTCTGATCGTTGGAATTGATACCTCTTCGAATCGGAGTGATGAATGTTACACCATCCGTTTCGCCTCCTGCAGAAAAGCCAGCATCGTAGGCTACATTAATTTCACGTGGCTTATTGAGCAACACGCCATTCTTATAAGAGCGTATCCAATATGCATCACCATGTCCAACTGGGTCGGTGGCCCAAAATTCAGCACGTGTTATGGAATCTTTTGAACTGATCCGTTTTTGCTTATCAAACGTGATGCTGTCGATGACCGGAACACGACCCATGTAGGATCTAGATTCAAATGTTTCACCGTTAACCTTAATCGTGAGTGTATATCGGTTGCCAATGGTACCAAAAACTTCATTTGACAAAGGCTTCCAAACGTAATCACCCGGCGTTCTGTCATTCTCCGGGAAAGGAAAAATTGTGCCTTGGTCGTCAATCACAGTAACAACAGCACCAGAGACTGCGGGAGGATTTGTATTATCAAAATAGGTTTGTGTCTGAGTAAGAATAATAGTTTGAAAGCCAGGTTTATTGTTGAGCCAGGCATCCACAACCAAAACAGGAGCAGCTCTTTCGAGGGTAGGGCTGATTTTATCTTCACAAGAAAAGAGAATTGCTGCTAACAGAATCCCATTCCAAATTCGGCGAATATTTTTCATTCGTGTCAGAATTTAAAATTGTATGAGATGGATGGAATGACCGAACCAATAATTGACAACTGCGTGGCCTGCGACTGCAAAGGCTGCCCGGCCGGCACGCGTATATCATTTTGCGAAAAGTAAATAGAGAATGGATTTCTACGACCATACACATTATATAGTGAAAAGACCCAATAATCCGTGTTCCTCCGCTCTTTGCCGTTCTTTACTTTCTTTCCTTCCAACCTGAAAGAAATATCCAGGCGGTGATAGCTTTTAAGATGAACGTTGTTTCTCGATTCATTGACATTGTAGGGTATCAGAATTCCTTGCTGAATATACCGCGAGGTAGGAAACGTAGTCGGCGTTCCGGACGTGTAAATAAAATTACCTGACACTGACCACCGGCTGTTTATGTCGTAGAATGCGGCAATTTTGAGATTATGCGTCTGATTGTAGCGTGTTTCATACCATTCGCCCCGATTGATGCCATCCACCTTCAGCTCGGTCCTGCCCAGTGTATAACTCACCCAACCGGTAAGTCGTCCGGTCTTCTTCTGAAAATACGTTTCCAAACCGTAGGCCCTGCCGCGACCACTCAATAAATCTCCTTCCAGGTAGCGGTTGATGAGCAGGTCAGCGCCATCAATATAATCCAACTGGTTTTGCGTGTAACGTAAATAGCCTTCTACGGAGAACTCATACTTCCGTGCCTCGCCAATATCTTTGAAATAACCCAGGGTAAATTGATCTGCAATTTGGGGTTTGATGTTATTTGAACTTGGGTTCCATACGTCCAGCGGGTTAGAAGCCGTCGTGTTAGAAATCAAATGCAGGTACTGCACCATCCGGTTATAACTTCCTTTCACTGAACTGGTCTCATTCCCTTGTACTTTGAAAGAGAGTCGAGGTTCCAGATTTCGGTAGCTGACAATGGCCTCACCGCTCGCATAGGTTTTAGCACCAATCACAGACTTACGAATTCCAGGAATGGTATCATTATAGGAGTAGGACGTGCCCGGCCCCATTGATTGAAAATTTGAAAATCGCAACCCATATTCAATCGAGAAAGCGTTTGTGAGTTTTTGGCTGTTCCCGATGTGAAGAGCCGTTTCAAGATTGTATTTCTTATCCAGGCTGATGTCCACTGACTTTCCATTGGTTACCCCTACCGCATTGGCAGGTGCAAAGGTGTAATACGTGGCATCTCCTCCAAAATTCAATTCATTCTTGCTATTGATAAAATAGGTGAACTGCGGTCGGAGAATAAAATTAGTGATGGACGAATTCCAACTGAAGCGATTACGATCGTCCTTACCAAATTGAAGAGCATAATCATACTTGCTATAAACCAAGGTAAGGTTCGAAAAAAGTCGCTCGTTGAATAAATGATTCCATCGGGCGGTCGCTGTCGAGTTGCCCCAGTTAAAGCCTTGTGTCTTGTCAAACTTGAAATTATCCCGACCGAAATAGCCGGAGAGATACACACGGTTTTTGCGATTGATGTTATAGTTGGTCTTCATGGTGAGATCATAAAAATTAAGGGCGCCGCCGTCTTTCAAAAGTTGCACAAAGGGCCGGGCCAGCACATCAATGTAAGATCTTCGGACAGCGATTATGAAAGATGCTTTGTCTTTGATGAGCGGACCCTCCACGGCCAAACGGCTAAATACTGAACCAATACCTCCGGTTACTTCGAACTTTTTGCTATTACCTTCTTTCATCCGCACATCCAGAATCGAAGCCAGACGGCCACCGTAGCGCGAGGGGATGGCGCCCTTATACAGCTTTGTATCTTTTACGGCATCCGGATTGAACACCGAAAAGAAACCAAAAAGGTGCGACGAATTGTAGACCGGCGCTTCATCCAATAAGATGAGATTTTGTCCAACGCTTCCACCACGGACGTTAAAGCCAGATGCTCCCTCGCCTACCGTGCTCACCCCCGGAAGCAATTGCAAACTTCGGAGTACATCGGATTCCCCAAAGAGGGTGGGTAATCTCAAGATTGTTTTTATTTCCAGTTTGTTGGTGCTCATCTCCAGGTTTTGCACATTAGCTTGTTCGATTTCCGCCTGCACGACAACTTCTTGCAGTTGCTCCGTCTCTGGCAGAAGTTCAATATTCAGTTGTGTGTCTTTGTTAAGGTCGATCTTTTTAGAAACCAGCTGGAAGCCGACGTAGCTGTAGCTGATCGAATACGTTGCCGTTGATAAGGTGATTGCGTAAAATCCGTATTCATTGGTTGTCGCACCGCTTTTGATCTCGCTAATGAAAACGGTGACACCGATCAACGCTTCTCCATTGGAAGCATCCTTGATTGTACCATTAATAGTAAACTTTTGTTGTGAGAAACCTGAATAGAATAAAAGAAAGAAGAATGCAATGCAAATTAATTGCTTCATAGAGGTCAGTCAGAAATCCTTTTTTTTTGGGAGACGTTAAGCGGTATTATTTGTTACATTCGATCAAAAAATACGGAAACAATGTTTCGAGGACTCCGGGAACTTTATGAAAAATATAAAGCCTATGTACGGGTAGACCTGGTCATGTATGTAGTGATGATCTTGTTAATAATTATTTACGCTATTTATACCTTGCTTGTCGATTGATCCAACAAAATTTCGCGGACGTTATCGCGGATTTTCATTGCTAACTCATCCGTCGGCAGGTCATTGATGTCATTTCCGAATGGGTCTTCAATCTCTTCGGCTATTAACTCCACGCTAAACATGACAAACGAGATTAATACGACAATGGGAATGGTAACATATTCTGTTTGGGTGACGAAGCCGAAAGGCAAGGTAATAATGTAAATGAAAATAAATTTTTTAATATACATTGAGTACGAGTACGGTATTGGC
>JANYKP010000372.1 GCA_025358195.1 Cyclobacteriaceae bacterium | reverse complement strand
ATATCATCCTGAACAACACGTTCAGAAATAACGATGGCATCCTCGAAGTTGTATCCTTGCCAGGGCATGTAAGCCACCAACAAATTGCGACCAAGGGCCAACTCACCGTTTTCGGTAGCATACCCCTGACACAACGGCTGTCCTTTATCAACTTTTTGTCCTTTCTTAACGAGCGGCGTCAAGTTGATACAAGTGTCCTGGTTTGTCCTTCTGAATTTAATCAGTTTATAAGTCTTGTATTCGTCATCAAAGCGCACAACTTGCTGCTCCTCTGACACATCATACTTAATAACAATTTTGCGGGCGTCTACATAATCAACTACGCCGTTGGCTTCCGCCAGTATCAGCGAACGTGAATCCAATGCAATGCGACCTTCCAGGCCTGTACCTACGATCGGAGCTTCAGGTCTCATCAACGGTACAGCCTGACGTTGCATGTTGGAACCCATGAGGGCGCGGTTTGCATCGTCGTGCTCAAGGAAAGGGATCAAGGATGCAGCGATTGAAACGATTTGGTTCGGTGCCACATCCATGTACTTCACTTCGATTGGTTCAACCACAGGGAAGTCACCCTCAAAGCGCGCCTTTACTTTCTCGGCAACAAATTCTCCATTGGGCTTAAGCCTCGCATTTGCCTGAGCGATGTTAAAAGTGTCTTCTTCTTCGGCCGTCAGGAAAATGATGTCTTTCGTTTTCACCCGACCGCCATCAACTTTGCGATACGGAGTCTCAATGAAACCCATCTTGTTCACTTTCGCGTGAACGCAAAGGGAAGAAATCAAACCAATGTTTGGACCTTCCGGAGTTTCAATGGTGCAAAGGCGACCATAGTGGGTATAGTGAACATCACGAACTTCAAAACCTGCACGCTCGCGCGACAGACCACCGGGCCCGAGGGCAGACATCCTACGCTTGTGCGTGATCTCTGCCAATGGGTTTGTCTGATCCATGAATTGCGAAAGTTGATTGGTTCCGAAGAACGAATTGATAACCGATGACAAAGTCCTGGCGTTGATCAGGTCAACGGGCTTGAAGTCTTCGTTATCGCGAACATTCATCCGCTCCTTAATGGTACGCGCCATACGGGCAAGACCGACACCAAACTGAGTGTAGAGTTGCTCACCTACCGTACGCACCCTCCTGTTGCTCAAGTGGTCGATGTCGTCCACCAATGCCTTGGAATTTACCAAGCCAATCAAATACTTTACTATCAAAATAATGTCTTGCGTGGTCAACACACGTTGATCGGCGCTCAACTCAAGACCGAGCTTCTTATTAATACGATAGCGGCCCACTTCACCGAGATCGTAGCGCTTTTCGCTGAAGAATAGGCTTTGAATAATATCCCTGGCAGTTTGCTCATCCGGAGCTTCTGTATTGCGAAGTTGGCGGTAGATTTGTTCAACCGCTTCTTTTTCGGAGTTTGAATTGTCTTTTGCCAGGGTATTGAAAATGATGTGGTAGTCCGTAACATTCACATCATCGCGATGGAGGATGATTGACTTCACACCGCTTTCCACGATCGTTTCAACATCTTCCGGTGTAATCACGTGATCACGTTCCAGCAGCACTTCATTCCGGTCGATTGAAACCACTTCGCCGGTATCTTCATCTACGAAGTCTTCCGTCCAGGTTTTAAGTACACGGGCTGCAAGTTTGCGGTCAATTACTTTTTTGATTGTGTTCTTGGTGGCTTCCACTTCTTCCGACAATCCGAAGAGGTCAAGAATATCTTTATCCGTTCCATAACCGATAGCACGGAGCAAGGTAGTGACTGGAAATTTTTTCTTCCGGTCGATGTACGCATACATTACGGAGTTCACATCGGTCGCGAATTCTATCCATGATCCTTTGAATGGAATGATACGTGCGGAGTACAACTTCGTACCATTGGTATGTTTGCTCATGGCAAAGAATACACCCGGTGAGCGGTGCAATTGAGAGACAATTACACGCTCGGCCCCATTGATGACGAAGGATCCTTTTTCCGTCATGTACGGAATATTTCCAAGGAACACTTCCTGTTCGATGGTTTCAAAATCCTCGTTATCCTCATCGTTACAGGTGAGGCGGAGTTTTGCTTTCAGCGGAACAGAAAAGGTCAGTCCCCGGTCGATGCACTCGTCCACCGAATATTTCGGAGGGTCGATGGTGTAATCCACGAACTCCAGCACGAAATTCTCGCGCGAATCGGAGATGGGAAAATTTTCCGCAAACACTTTGAAGAGACCTTCGTTTTGCCGCTTTTCAGCTGGCGTCTCGATCTGCAGAAAGTCTTTAAAGGATTGAAGTTGAAGATCGAGGAAATCAGGATATTCTAGGATCTTCTCAATGTTTGAAAAATCAATCCTGCTATTAATAGTCTTCTTTGCCAAGGTGCGTTTTATTTAAAGGATTCCTGGACTAGAACATAAACAGGTACAAATAGCGCAGCCCCACCTCTCCCGACTGTGTCGGAACAGGATTGGGGCATACATTCCACTTAGACGGTACCCAGCGTCTTCAAGAAATTATTTCAACTCCACTTCGGCGCCAGCCTCCATGAGTTGTTTCTTGAGATTCTCCGCTTCGTCTTTTGGTAAGCCTTCTTTAATGGTTTTGGGAGCTCCATCCACCATGTCTTTGGCTTCTTTCAAGCCAAGGCCGGTGAGTTCTTTCACGAGCTTCACGACCTGAAGTTTGTTTGCTCCGGGTGCTTTTAATACTACATCGAAATTAGTTTTCTCAGCAGCAGCCGCGCCACCACCTCCGGCAGCGGGACCCGCCATCGCTACAGCAGCAGCAGCAGGTTCTATGCCATAGGTTTCTTTCAGATAAGAAGCTAATTCAGTCACTTCCTTTACAGAAAGTTCTACCAGTTGATTGCCAATTGCTTTGATGTCAGCCATTTTTGTAAGTGTTTAAAAATTCAGTTCAACAATTATTTTGCTCGTCCTTCCAATGTTTTTACCAATCCGGCTATTGTTTGCTTGCTGCTCAACAAGGCAGACAACACATTCTTCGCAGGTGATTGCAGCATTGAAATGATCTCTCCAATAAGCTCATTCTTAGACTTGAGATCGTTGAGCATATTGAGGTTTTCCTCACCGATAAACAGATCGGAATGGATTGAAGCTGCTTTAAAGGCAGGCTTCCCTTCGTTCTTTTTTCGGTATTCCGTAATAGCCCTGGCGGGTGCATTTCCCGATTCTTTCGAAAAGATTACACCAGAGAAACCATGCAATACCTTATAAATTGGATCGTAATCACCGCCACGCCTTTCAAGGGCCTTACGGATCAGGGTGTTTTTATACACGCGGTATTCGACACCTTTTTTAAAGCAAATCCTGCGGAACGCATTGATCTGCTCTACCGAAAAACCTGAAGCGTCGGTAATGTAGAAATGATTGTGTTGAGAGAATTTCTCCGTCAGCGCATCAATAATTTGTCCTTTTTCTTCGCGGGTCATGGTTTATAAGTTTTAGAGTCCCCCAATTGAACTCCTGTCAATCATTATGCCGGGGCTCATCGTTGTCGAAAGGCTAATGCTTTGGAAATACGTTCCTTTCGAAGAGGCCGGTTTTAACTTCGCTACCATGTTAATAAGCTCAGCGGCATTGTCTTTGATCTTGTCTGCGCTGAAGGAAGCCTTACCAACCGAAGCGTGAATAAGTCCTTGCTTGTCAATTTTGAAGTCCACCTTACCCGCCTTCACATCTTTTACTGCTTTTCCAACTTCCAGGGTTACTGTACCCGACTTTGGGTTGGGCATTAGGCCGCGAGGTCCTAATACCTTACCTAACTTACCAACCTTTGCCATGACAGTAGGTGTACAGATAATCACATCGATGTCTGTCCAGCCTCCTTCAATTTTTTTAACAAATTCCTCCAGGCCAACATATTCTGCACCGGCGTCTTTAGCTTCCTGAACTTTGTCAGGTGTGCAAAGTACCAGGACGCGCACTACCTTGCCAAGGCCGTGAGGAAGCGATACTACGCCACGAACCATTTGGTCTGATTTTTTCGGATCGACACCCAAACGGATATCTACATCAACGGAAGCATCAAACTTGGTGAACGTGATCTCTTTCAAAAGCTTCGAAGCATCCTCCAGGGAATATTCTTTCTCCGAATTATACTTTGCCAAGACAGCTTTTCTGTTTTTTGAAATCCTTGCCATGATCTTTATTTTTTATCCCATGGAGCAGCACCATTCACGGTGACACCCATACTGCGGGCCGTACCAGCAATCATTTTCATTGCCGACTCAACTTTAAATGCGTTGAGGTCAGGCATTTTTGTTTCTGCTATTTTCTTAACCTGATCCCAGGAGATCGAACCGACTTTCGCACGGTTGGGCTCTTTGGAACCTTTCTGAATCTTAATTGCCTCCATGATCAACACCGCGGCCGGAGGAGTCTTGATGACAAAGTCGAACGACTTATCATTATAGATTGTGATCAACACCGGAAGCACCTGCCCAGGCTTATCTTGCGAGCGGGCATTGAATTGTTTGCAGAAGTCCATGATGTTCAATCCCTTGGAGCCAAGGGCCGGACCGATTGGGGGTGCCGGGTTTGCCGCCCCTCCTTTCACCTGCAGTTTTAAATAGCCTATTGCTTCTTTTGCCATATTTCGTCCAGCTCAATATTTCGTCTTGCTCAATATTCGTCTTGCTCAATATTTCAACTTGCTCAATGCTCTTAGTCTAACTTTTCAACTTGCATATAACTCAATTCGACCGGTGTATTCCGTCCGAATATTTTCACCATCACATTCAATTTCTTTTTGTCTTCAAAAATTTCTTCTACCGCTCCTGTGAACCCACTGAAAGGACCATCCATTACTTTAACTGATTCACCTCGTATGAAAGGTCGTTCCAGTTTCTCTCCAACTTCATCTACCTCATCTACCTTACCCAGGATTCGGTTCACTTCCGACTGCCTCAGGGGCATCGGATCTTTTGCCGCCCCTGTACCATTGCTTCCCAGAAAACCTATCACACCCGGTATATTCGTTACCGTATGGTGGGCCTCCGGGTGGGCCAGATCCGCTGACACCAATACATAGCCTGGAAAGAAATTCTTTTCACGCATTTTCTTCTTCCCATTGCGCATCTCGTACACTTTCTCAGAAGGGATCAGTACTTGTGGTATTGATTCGGTGAGTTTGGAGCGGTCTATCTCCGTTTCCAGGTAAGATTTCACCTTCTTCTCCTGGCCGCTGATCACGCGTAAAACGTACCACTTTAGTTCACCCATTTCCTTTCTGACTTAAAACTCCCGGTAAAACCAAGCTAACGCGTTCTGAAACCCAAAATCTATTACGCCAATTACCAGGGCGAATATCAAGGAAGCGACCAATACTAAAATAGCGCTGCTTTGGAGTTCGCTGAACTTCGGCCAGGAGACCTTATTACGGACCTCCTCAATCGAGTCTAGCAGGTAATTTTTTACTTTTTCCATTTCCTCAACTACTTTTTTGCCCCGATCTCTCAAGGCTGGTCAAATTTGCACGGGTGGAGAGACTCGAACTCCCAGCCAACGGTTTTGGAGACCGCTACTCTACCAATTGAGCTACACCCGTTTGGTCAATTCCATTATCTGCTGAGAGCCCTTTTAGACGCTGTCCGTACCCTAAATCCAAAAGGACTGCAAAGGTAGAACAAATGGGTTCAAAACAAAAACGTTTCCTGGAAATTTCCAGGAAACGTTCAGAATTGATTATCAATCACTTAACTGCCTTTTAGAAAGCTTTAATCGTTAAGAGATAGCCGAATTAGTCAAGAATTTCAGTCACCTGACCGGAGCCCACTGTACGACCACCCTCGCGGATAGCGAACCGAAGTCCCTTTTCCATGGCGATCTTATTGATCAGTTGCACTTCGATAGAAACGTTGTCGCCAGGCATCACCATTTCCACGCCAGTGGGGAGCATGATTTCGCCTGTTACATCCGTTGTACGGAAGAAAAACTGTGGACGGTACTTATTAAAGAAGGGAGTATGCCGGCCACCTTCTTCCTTGCTTAACACATACACTTCGGCCTTGAATTTAGCGTGGGGAGTTACTGTGCCTGGCTTGCAGATTACCATCCCACGGCAAATCTGATCTTTTTCAATGCCGCGAAGCAATAAACCCACGTTGTCCCCCGCCTCACCTCTGTCAAGGATCTTGCGGAACATTTCCACACCGGTGATTGTTGAGGTAAGATCCTCGGCACCCATTCCAAGAATTTGAACTGGATCTCCGGTTTTGATTATACCGCGCTCAATACGACCGGTTGCCACCGTGCCACGACCCGTAATGGAGAACACATCTTCAACCGGCATTAAAAAGTCTTTGTCAATCGCACGAATTGGAAGGGGGATGAAATTATCCACGGCATCCATGAGCTCATCGATTTTCGTAACCCATTTTGCTTCACCGTTAAGCGCACCAAGAGCAGAGCCTCTGATCACGGGCATTGTATCGCCAGGAAAATTGTAGGAAGAAAGAAGTTCACGAACTTCCATCTCTACCAGATCCAGCAATTCAGCATCGTCAACAAGGTCCACCTTATTCATGAATACCACCAGGGCAGGCACACCTACCTGACGGGCTAACAGAATATGCTCCCGTGTTTGGGGCATTGGGCCATCCGTGGCAGCAACCACGAGAATAGCACCGTCCATCTGCGCAGCACCGGTAACCATGTTTTTAACATAGTCAGCGTGGCCAGGGCAGTCAACGTGCGCATAGTGGCGCTTCACAGTGGAATACTCTACGTGCGAAGTATTGATAGTAATACCGCGCTCTTTTTCTTCGGGGGCGTTGTCGATTGAAGAGAAGTCCCTGATAGAAGCCAAGCCTTTTTTTGCAAGCACCATCGTGATTGCAGCGGTCAACGTAGTCTTCCCGTGGTCAACGTGTCCAATAGTACCTACGTTAACGTGAGGTTTCGATCGGTCAAATGTTTCCTTTGCCATATTTGAAAATTCCAGTTTAGTGTTTAGAGTGTATAATTGATTAAATAATTTACAATTCAACGCTTCTCCGCCTGAGAAACATACACCCCAAACATGTTAAGCCTTTCGAATAAGGGTTATTCGTTGCCACGTGGCATGGAGACCTCCGACACCATCATGATGGTCGCTACCCATCGGTGATCGAGAGATTTCACTTTAATATCATTTCAAAATTCCGTTTCCTGACCATTGCCAGAAACCGTTCGTTTCATTTCAATTTCAAACCGAGCCCTAATACACTAGTTATCGGGAGAACTGCTTTCTCCGTTCAACGATTCTCCAGAGTTCAGAGCCGTTGATGAGGATTGAACTCACGACCTCTTCCTTACCAAGGAAGTGCTCTACCACTGAGCTACAACGGCTTGAAATGCTTTTGGCTCTTTAGGTTTTAGCCGTTGGCTTAGTTGATAACCCGCGTCACCTTTCGCTCTCAAGCCAATAGCCAACTCAGAGCGGGAAACGAGGTTCGAACTCGCGACCTATAGCTTGGAAGGCTATCGCTCTACCAACTGAGCTACTCCCGCAATAAGTTCAAGGTTCAAGGTTCAAAGTTTCAGGTCCCAACCTTGAACATTGAACCTTAAACATTGAACCATAAACATTGACCCTTAAACCGCTAACACCCCGTGGGGGGAACAGGATTCGAACCTGTGAAGACATAAGTCAACAGATTTACAGTCTGTCCTCGTTGGCCGCTTGAGTATCCCCCCGATATTCTTCACACGATCAATTCCTCAGCCAACAAGCTCAGTGTGAAACTGTATGGTTATTTCGAAGAACGCCCTGTTGAGGAAACCTATTCTCAAGTCTGCACGATTCCTCTTTTCCAAAAACAGGAGTGCAAAATTAATGGCTTTTTCGTGATAGACAAGTGGGGAAATTAATTTAGACAAGCTCCTAAATTAGGGCTTGTTGGCATTGAATTCAGAAGTAGGCAGTAGGCAAAGGGGCAGTAGGCAGGGCGCATTGGAACAAATTGGGTTGAAATTTCACATGAAGACGATCTCTGCGACAACTTCTTCACCGAACTCTTTCTTAAGTAACTCCAGGATGTGGCTTTTATGATAGCCCAAATCATGTTTCATCGAGGGGGACATCAATTCAACAAAAAGGACCTTATTTCTGATATTTATCCGTTTGGTTCTCTTGGCAATGGCTTTACCTACGATTTGCTCCCAGGAGGCAATCACGTTGGCCTCATCAAATTTTGGCTTAAGATGATGCGATTTGAGCAGTTCCTGGATGGCCTGGCTGATGTGAATGGCGCTATGTTGGTTTTTAGCCATGGGCAAAGATAAGTCCCGGGGTCTTAGGTTTTCGATCCATGAAAATGAAATATTTTGCCCCAAATGCTGCTCAAATAACACAGCTTGTTGTTTATAATTCAATATTTCAATCCCAATGATGTTGATGCTTTACCGATGGCATTCAAAACAGTTCTGCCAATGACCCTTCTTCCACAGAAAAGTTTTGTGATTTTACACCCGCCTCTTTCAATACCTCCAAGCTCCTCCCTGGCCGCGCGTCCGTAATAAAAATCTGACCAAAAGCACCATCGGTAATCAATTCCATCAGTTGATGGATCCTTTCATCATCCAGTTTATCAAAAATATCATCCAGAAGAATTAGGGGTTTGGATCCATTTTTTACAGCCAGGTAATCGAACTCCGCCAGTTTCAAAGCTATCAAAAATGATTTTTGTTGACCCTGCGAACCATAACGTTTGAGTTCATACCCATTGAGTGTGAATAAAAAATCATCGCGGTGGACGCCGACCGTGGTGCGGCCCAGTGCCATGTCGCGATCCAACTTCAGGTCCAATTCTTTTTTGAAATCATTTTTTTTTAAATCGGATTCATACTGTATGTCGATGATCTCCGTAAGACCTTTCACTAAAAAATTATAACGGCTAGTCACAAATGGCAAATACTGCTGCACAAAATCCAAACGCTTTTGATAGAGAATGTTTCCCGATGAAACAAGTTTCTCGTCGTACGAATCAATTAAGTCGCGATCGACAGAACCTCGTTCTGCTAACATTTTCAGCAAACTGTTGCGCTGCCGCAAGTGCGCCTGGTACAGGATAAGATTCTCAAGATACACCTTGTCAACCTGCGCGAGCAACGTGTCAAATAATTTCCGTCTCACCTCACCTCCATCCCAAATCACTTCGATGTCATTCGGTGCCACGAGTACGAGCGGGTATTTTCCAATGTGTTCGGAAAATCGATTATACTCCTTCCCGTTTTCCATCACCTTTTTCTTTTCCTCCTGGGAAAAGGAGCACACTACTTCCAATCGCTTTCCGTTTTTTTCAAACAGGCCGTTTATGAAAAACTGATCCTGGCCCTGCCGCACATTGGCCAAGTCGTTGGAATAAAAACTTCCCTTTGTGAATGACAGGTAATGGATGGCCTCCAGCAGATTCGTTTTACCGCTCCCGTTCTTTCCAAGAAAGCAATGAATGGTGCCTTCCAGATGAACTTCAACGTCCGCATAGTTTTTAAAATTCACCAAATGAAGTTTTTCGAGTCGCATGCGGTGCGTTTTAATCCTTTAGGATAAATGTTTGTTGGGAATTGACGAATTCAGGGCTATTTTCGCAGTCCGATTCAAAAGTAACTGATATGCCTACTACTGCCCAAGCCAAGCAACCGCGCACGAAAGATAAAACCGAGTTTTCGAAAGAAACCTACCTGCGCTGGTACGAAATGATGTACCTCATGAGGAAGTTTGAAGATAAGGCCGGTCAACTGTACGGCATGCAAAAAATCCGCGGCTTCTGCCATTTGTATATCGGTCAGGAAGCGTGTGCGGCGGGCGCCATTACAGCCCTCACAAAAGATGATAAATGGATAACCGCCTATCGTGATCATGCCCATCCCCTGGGGCTTGGCACCGATCCGAAACGTGTAATGGCGGAATTGTACGGCAAAGAAACCGGCGTCACCAAAGGCAAGGGTGGCTCGATGCACATCTTCGATAAGTCGAAGAATTTTTTTGGGGGTCATGGGATTGTGGGCGGGCAGATTCCGCTGGGTGCCGGCATTGCTTTCGCCGAAAAATATAACAAGACAAAGAATCTGTGCATTTGTTATATGGGCGATGGAGCCGTTCGTCAGGGCGCCTTTCATGAGGCCCTTAACCTCGCCATGCTCTGGAAGCTTCCCGTGATTTTTGTTATCGAGAATAACGGTTATGCCATGGGCACGTCAGTAAAGAGAACATCGAACGTTACGGAACTTTATACCCTGGGTGATGCGTATGACATGCCATCGGAGCCTGTGGATGCTATGAGTGTAGAGGCTGTGCACATTTCAGTAGCAAAAGCAGCAGAGCGAGCCCGCAGCGGTGAAGGACCTACGTTGTTGGAATTTCGCACCTATCGCTATAAAGGGCACTCCATGTCCGATCCTCAAAAATATCGCACCAAGGAGGAAGTAGACGAATACAAACAACGCGATCCGGTCGAGGTGGTAAAGACTACAATTCTTGAAAAGAAATTTGCTACCGCACAAGAGTTGGAAGCGATCGAAAATAAAGTACGTGCCCAGGTTGAAGAAAGCGTCAAGTTTGCCGAAGAATCCAATTACCCTGATCCAAAAGAGGCATTAACCGACATTTACGTTCAGCCGGATTATCCTTTTATCCTCGACTAACCAGTCGTTTCCGGGTTTGTTTAATGGACTCGAATATTTAGTTTTGCGGCCCCGCTGTCCGGATAATCCCGATCCCGATAGGTATCGGGACAACCAAGAGGAGACCTATTTTAAGAATCATGGCAAAAAAGGAAGAAAAAAAGGAATTACTGGAAAACTCAGAAGTGCTCGCTGAAAAAGTAGAGGGCGCGGAGCAGTGGATTGAACGAAATCCAAAAATTGTTTTTGGTGTATTGGGTATTATCGCTCTGATCGTGGGGGGCTATTTTGGGTTTCGTTATTGGAGCGGCACGCAGGATGACCATGCGCAGAAAGAAATGTTTCAGGCCGTTCGTTATTTTGAAGCTGACAGTCTTAATCTCGCGATGAATGGAGACGGCAACAACCTTGGCTTCAAGCAAATCATCGATGACTACTCCATGACCGATGCCGGCAACCTCGCCAACTATTATGCTGGCGCCACCTGCCTGAAGCAAGGTAAATTTCAACTGGCTATTTTTTATTTTGAAGACTTCAAATCAGACGATCAACTTGTGCAAGCCCGTGCCTATAGCCTGATGGGAGACGCGTATATGGAACAGAAGAAGTACGAAGATGCAGCCAAGTACTACAGCAAAGCCGCCGACTATAAGCCGAATAAATACTTTACCCCCACGTACCTGATGAAAGCGGCCCTGGCCTATGAAAAATCAACCCAGAACGATAAGGCTATCAACGCGTACCAGCGCGTGGTTGATGAATATTTCGAAAGCAACGACTATCAGAATGCGCGGAAGTATAAGGCGCGCTTGGAGGGGAAGTAAAGGTCTCACCCGGCCCGCTCGGAGGAGAGGGAGAAGGCCTCACCCCGGCCCTCTCCGGAGGAGAGGGGGAAGGTTAAAATATATTTGGGATAGAGATTCTATTCTTTTTTTTTAATATCATGGCTGGTTCACTTGTATCCGTTTCGGGAAAAAGCAAACTTAATTTGTCAAGTAAGAAATTCGTCGTGGTGGTGGCGGAGTGGAATGAGGACGTGACAGAAGCATTGTACCAGGGTGCGTATCATGCTTTGCTATCGCTCGGTGCAAGAAAGAGTAACATCCTCCGTAGGAATGTCCCGGGAAGTTTTGAGCTGCCACTCATGGCACAGTGGGCGGCTGAGAAAAAAGATATTGATGCGGTCATCTGTATAGGCTGCGTTGTCCAGGGCGATACACCGCATTTTGATTACATCTGCCAGGCCGTTGCCCATGGGATCATGAACGTAAATTTAATGACGAAGAAACCCATTGCCTTCGGTGTACTTACAACTCTCAATAAAAAACAAGCACTCGAACGCGCCGGTGGAAAATACGGCAACAAAGGTGAAGAGGCCGCTTTAACAGTTGTGAAGATGCTCGAAACCTTGGAGCACAAGGGTTAAGTTTTTCATATTCGGCAAAACTGTCCCTGATCCCAGGTAACAGTTGAAAATCAAGTATCTTGTATTTGGCTCAACTTTGAACAGGGCCATTTCATGCTCCGATACTGCAAACGCATATTATTAAGTATTGGAATCGCAGTCGCCCTTACGTTTTCCGCGTTTTCACAAAATCAAATCTTACGTGGCAAGGTTATCCATGAAAAAACAAAGGGGTCATTACCGTTTGTAAACATTGGAGTCCCGGGCACTAACCGTGGCACCGCATCCGATATCGATGGCCGGTTTGAGATTTCCATTCCCCTGAACACAACCAAGCTTGTGTTCAGTTATGTGGGTTATGAATCGTTTACTCATTTATTGCGCGGTGATCAGTATTACATCGTTATTGGGTTAACAGAAAAATCGACAGAACTGAACGCCGTTGTTATTCGTCCGGGCAATAATCCAGCGTTGAAAATCATCCTCCGGGTGATCAAAAACAAGGCCCAAAATGATCCGGAGAACCTGGAGTCCTTTTCGTACAACAGTTATAATAAACTTTACAGTACGTTGGGGGAAAGTGATGGTCAGGCAAAAAAAATGAAACCAAAAGATTCCATTGCCTTAAAGAACTTTACGGACAAGAGTCATTTGTTCCTCGTCGAAAGCTATACAGAGCACAAGTTTGTCAAACCCAACTTTAGCAAGGAAGTAGTGTTGGGCAATCGCATGTCAGGCATAAAAGATCCATTCTTTTCTTTCTTGGCGACTGATTTTCAGCCATTTTCATTTTACAAAGACTTCATTGAATTATTTGGTAAAAAATATTTAAATCCCGTAAGTACGGGCAGCCAGGATAGGTATGATTTCACTCTCGTTGATACAGTATTTCATGCGGCTGACAGCGTATTCATTATCAACTTTGAACCCTTGCCAGGGAAATCATTTGAAGCTATGAAAGGTCAGCTTTACATTTCAAGTGATGGCTACGCAATCGAACACGTTCTGGCTGAAGTGGCTGACAACAAACTATTAATTGAGCCACACATTCAGCAAAAATATCAAAAGACGGACGGTCATTGGTTCCCGGTGCAGCTGAATACCGAGTTGCGGTTTAAAGAATTCAAGATCCGGAGCTACCCTTTCAAGTACGTAAGCAGAAGTTACATTCGTAACGTTCAGATTGGTGAATATATTCATAAAAAAGAATTTGGCCTGCTCAATGTCGAGTTTGATCCCAATGCCAATCATCAAGATGAAGAGTTTTGGGACCGGAACAGGTGCGATACACTTGGAAGAAAAGAAAAAAACACCTACCACTTTTATGACTCCATTTCAGGAAAGTTGAAAGGTCTGAATGCCATGATGAAAATAATAGAGGGCTTTGCCGTTGGGCGATTCAAAGCAGGAAAATTTTACCTGCCCACGGACTACTTTTTTAAATTCAATCAATATGAAGACGTGCGCATTGGACTGGGTGCGCAAACCGGGGAGCGTCTTTCAAAATTAGTGAGCCTGGAGGGCTACGCCGGTTATGGTGTCAAAGACCAGGCTTTGAAATACGGGGGAGCGCTCCAGCTCCATATGGACCGCTCTACCGAAACGTATTTCAAGATTTCATACCAACAGGATCTTTATGAACCTGGAAAAGCGAATTTCATGAGGGCTCCAGGCGCCATCAACTCGGAAGAGAGCCTTCGCAATTGGCTAACGGCCCGAATGGACAGTGTGCAACAATTCCGGGTTGAGTTTGGCTTCCGCCCCTTACGTTTTTCGTAAATCACCCTGTATGCACAACGACAAAATCGGAACCCCACCTATGCTTACACGTTTGTCCCTGATGGAGATATCGCCCAATCAAAAAATAATTTCAACATCAATGAGTTTGGTTTGCAGGGACGGTTCGCTTTTAATGAATCATACATGCAGATCGGGCAAAGTAAAATCGTGACCAACCTGGCCTATCCACAAATCAACATCACGGCGATACGCAGCTTTTCAGGGTGGCTGCAAGGTGATTATGAATTCAGCAAAATGGAGGTAAAAATAGACCAACAATTTACTTCCAGGATATTCGGTAAAACCACATTTCAAGTCTCGTCCGGTTATTCCTGGGGTCAAATCCCCTATCCATACTTGTTTAATGGAAAAGGCACCCAGTTTAATAAATCGTTCTCGGAGGCCTTCCTTGTACCCAACTACTTTCAAACCATGGGCTTGTATGAATTTGTCTCGGATCGTTATACCTATTTTTTTCTGAACCACAATTTTGGAAGACTCACCGGAACCAAGAGTAAATACTTCCGACCGGAGCTCTCATTACTACAGAACATGGGAATAGGGTCTTTGCAAAACACTGGCTTCCATCAGGGCGTTACTTTCAAGACAATGGAGAAAGGATATTTTGAAAGCGGGCTTATGCTGAGCAATCTCTTCCGGTTCAAGTATATGAACTTAATCTATTACGGTTTGGGAGTTGGTGCTTTCTACCGTTATGGAAATTATTCCCTGCCGACCACTTCTGATAATCTGGCGTTCAAATTGATTATCAGCGCAAGTTTTTAAAAAAACGGCCCTTTCTCAAAACCGTCTCTGCTAAATGATAGGTGATATTTTTTTACTTTTTAATAAATTTAACCTGAAAAATCGTTGCGTCTTGTTGTATGCGCGACAAATAAATTCCTTGCGATAAGTGCTCTACGTTAGCGCGATGGCTTTCATCGCGCTTCTCCAGTATCATTGAACTCATGCGGCCGGTCATATCGAATACCTGGGAACTCGTCACTTCACCTTTCAATCCCAGCAGCTCCAAATAATTTTCGACGGGGTTGGGATATACCGTCACGTTATCCTGGATTGAATGTAGGTCACCCGTGATAATGATCGGTGTATCTGCCGAGAATTCACTCGCGCAATCATCCGTTTTGGCTTGCACTTTATAAATGCCGACACTTGTTACAGTCAGGTTGGTGCCTGTTGCTCCTGCAATCGCGGTGTCGTTCAGGTACCATTGGTTGTCCAAGAAGACACTCGAGGTGAGCGTCGGCGCCTCGGTATTGGCGTTAGCGATCGTTATGATTGGTTTGGGTGGTCGGATACAGAAACTTTGATCCACCGGTGTTGCGCTATTGAAATTTGCGTTACCCGTCTGACTTGCCGTGATACTCACTCTCCCGGCCTTCACGATGGTTACTTGATTCCCACGAAGGGTGATTTTGTCAGAAGTGGAAGAGTAGCTTATCGTCAACAAAGAATTTGTCGTAGCCGACAAAGAAAAAGGCGCATCACCCACTGTCTTATCCGGGAGCGCTCCAAAGATGATGGTCTGATCCATTCTGACCAACTGGAACCTTGCGATGACCGGTAGGTGATCCGACGTTGTATTGATATAGTTTGTTACATACGTCCTGGCATCTTCCACTGCTGTCGAGCGGTCGATATACGAATTATTTAATTCTGTTGAAATTACAATATGATCAATGAAGCTGCTCGATTTGGGAAAGCTACTGGCACCGGTTTGACTTAGTGCATAGGTGAGTACCTTAAAATTGGTCGCATCATCGACGATTACTTTGTACGATGATGCTTCACCATTCAAAAGGGAGGCATCAACATCATCATTGAAGTCGCCCAGCAAAATAATATTGTCTGTTGCGTATTGTGCAATTAATGAATCATGCAGCACGTGCACATCGTATTTCCTTCGGTCATAATCCGCTTGCGCCGAACCTGATTTTGCGTGGATGTCAATCATCCGTATCCGTTTGCTGATCCCATTGATCGTCACATCAAACGTTGCCATAAAAGGCAGTCTACCCGATGACCAGAAACTGCTGCTCGTGCCTCCAGGATAGGAAGGAAGTGTCACCGTCCCAGCCTTTATATCATTGTACGTTTTTACAAACATCACCCGAGCGCTGACAAGCTGAACGGTGGCCGTATTGTAAATGAATCCTATTTTTTGAGATGGGAAGTTCGGATCCGGAGGATCAAAGGAATAGGACCAACGATTTGATACGATTTTCTCATAACCTGAAAGACCCGCAACCAATTGGTTGAAGGCGTTATCATCAGAAATCTCTTGTACGGCAATCACATCAGCGGCCATCGTCTGCATGACGGTTTTGACATTGTTTATTTGCAACGCATCATCTCGCGGACCAAACTCATTTCCGCCCGCATCCTTTGTGTCCGTACCAAAAAACTCGAGATTATACGTAGCGACATCAAAAGAGTTGTTTCGCGGATCAATCCCCTCTGTACCACTCACGGCCACATTCCTTGAAAAAACCCCACTGACCAGAGTGATATTACCACTGACGGCACCCACTCCTGCTGCCGGATTGAAATGAACATAGATCGTAGAGGGTGTGGTGGATTCTGCAGGCGTGAAACTTATAGAACTGCCGAACGCTGTTCCATCCTTTGAAACTTCAAAGTTTGTTGGCGCCGTGATTAACAGATCGGCTGATAATCCAACGGCCTGCACAGAGAAACTTTTCGCTACCGAAGTATTCGGAGATTGGACATAACCAAAGCCTCCCAAGGTGGCAGTTGATGTGCCGATATAATGCGCTGTTGCGTAAACAACAGAAAAGTTATCAACGGTCCATCTCGCACCTGAATTGGCGGCGGTTCCGGATGTATAAACAAAGGCCACATACACATTTTGGTTATTGTATAATGACAAGTCGATGGGTCCCGAGGTCACCCATGTTCCTGTGGCGCCGGTGTTCGTTGATTTTTCAAATACCAGATCAACCCAGGACGCCGATCCAGGCGTTGACCGGCCATCGTAGTCAGTGGAAATTTTGAAACGTATATCTGCTCCCGGATAGTCTTTTTTATTATCAAAAGAAACGGTGGCATTGGTTGTTAAGGTGAGCAATGGGGAAATAAGCCAGTCCTCGTTTGCGGTGGAGCCCGATGAAGTTCCCGCGTTGATCTGAACGCCATTCGTAGTGTTGTTTCCAAAGCCATTGCAATCCCAAAACTGGACGCCAGTTACGCTCACCTGAGTGAATGAACTTACGTTACCGTTGCAGTCATTAAAATTTTCTGTGAACACGATGGCTGTCGTTACAGTAATCTTTATAGGAATGGGTTGCAGATTCGGAATATTATCTTCGGATACGAGGTAAACATCGTAGGCTGTTGCTGGCATCAGCCCGTTTACCGTCCAGTTAAATTCGGTATTCGGGGAAACCACAGGGATGATCCCGACGAGATTATCGAGTAGTAGCGTTCCGCTTGCATCTTTTCCTTGCTTCACTTGCGCAGCATCAGGCGTCCTGTCGCCGGCATTCAGCACTACAAAATATGTTTTGCCTGCTTCGCTCAAATTTGTCCTCACCGTGAAGGAGGCAGGTCCGATTCCATTAACAACCGGATACGAGGGTGAGAAATTGGGCGGAGTAGTATCCGCGGCATTGAGGGTAGTAATGTCAACTTTAACCGGAACTGTCTGAATACCGTCTGAATTCCCGGCAACAAAATAAACATCGTAATCTGTTAGGGGTGTGAGTCCGTCAATCTGCCCGGTAAAGTCCGTCCCTGGAGTTGATACGGTTATTGAGGTTTTCAAATATGCAGCCAGCGAATTTCCTGATCCATCCTGACCGGCTTTGACGTGCGCTGAAGTGGGTGGTGTGGCGCCGTCTGGCAACACGACTACATACGCAGTGCCCGGCTTATCCAAATTAACAACGGCCTGAAATCCAGTTGAGGTAACCGTTTGAGCTTTAGGATAAGAAGGTGTAAAGTTGGGTGGCAAGGCAGCGGATGCATTGATGACAAGGTTGTCCAGCCTGTTATTGCCACTGGCTGTGGTTGCCCCCGTTACGGTAAGTTTGAAATAAACAGTGGCGGCCTTGTCTACCAAATTAATGGAAGACAAGTCTACGCTTTGAGTTGTAAAGGTGGATCCTGTAATTGCTGTATTGGTTCCAACATTCGTAAAGACGGTTCCGTCTGTGCTCCATGCCCACTGGTGGGTATTAAATCCTGTACTGGTACCGCGCGTGGCAAAGCTCAATATTGGATCCTTAAAATTCGTCATGGAGAATTTGATGACAATTGTTTTACCATTGGCGGAGGAGTTTTCAAGCGTGAGCGCTGAACCCGCAAACGTAATCGCGCGTGGGTCATTTGTGGTTGTTCCGGCAAACATTGTTAATTCATTTCCCGTCGTTGCCGTTGTCCAGGTTGAAGAGCCGTTCGTTCCATTGGCATACAAAATGGCTGACCCGCTTTGGGCACCGAGGTTCGCGTTGAGTGAAGTGGGTGTATTCGGCGCAGCCGGAGTCGAATCAAATGTCCAGGCCGCTAGTTGTGTCTGTGCGGATGCATAAAATAGTTGACTATAAAACGATCCTATTGTAATGGCAACCAATCTCAAAATTCTCTTTTCCATAACCTTATTTTTAATTTCAGGGAATGGTGAGCAATGTAAAAAAGAAGGTAACGCCCATGAAGCAGCGTTCGACCGGAAAACCTGATTACTATTTTTTGTTGTGCGAAGTCTTTTTTAAACAAAAAGGCCAACCACGCTGAGGTGATTGGCCTTTTTTTTATTTCTGAGTAATTACATGTTCTTCACCACTTCTTTTCCAAACTCAGAACACTTTATCAAGGTTGCTCCTTCCATTTGTCGGTGGAAGTCATACGTCACGCGCTTGGATATAATCGCATTTTCGAGGCCTTTGTAAATCAATTCTGCGGCTTCCAACCAGCCCATGTATTCAAACATCATAGCGCCGGAAAGAATCACTGATCCGGGGTTCACTTTGTCTTGTCCCGCATATTTTGGTGCGGTGCCATGTGTGGCTTCAAATACAGCGTAACCCGTTGTGTAGTTGATATTGCCTCCCGGTGCGATGCCAATGCCCCCTACAATTGCAGCGAGTGCATCGGATACATAATCGCCATTGAGGTTCAGGGTCGCGATCACCGAATATTCATCAGGACGTAACAATATCTGTTGAAGAAATGCATCAGCAATAGAATCTTTGATCACCAACTTATGTCCACCTTTATTTATTACTTGCCATGGCCCTCCATCAAGATCAACAGCCCCATACTCGCGCTTGGCCAGTGCATATCCCCAGTCGCGGAATCCCCCTTCCGTGTACTTCATAATATTCCCTTTGTGTACCAGCGTCAGACTTGGCTTCTTATGTTCGAGGGCAAAATCCAATGCGGCCCTGACCAGGCGTTCTGTTCCTTCCCTGGACACAGGCTTGATGCCAATACCCGAGCTATCCGGGAACCGAATTTTCTTGTATTGCTTGGGAAAAGAATCCCTGAAAGCTGCCATGAATTTCTTGTTTTCATCTGAGCCCTCCTGGAATTCGATGCCAGCATAAATATCTTCTGTATTCTCACGGAAAATCACCATGTCCGTTTTGTGCGGCTCTTTTACTGGCGAAGGAACGCCTTTGAACCAACGTACCGGTCGCAGACAAACATAAAGATCAAGGTCCTGACGCAGGGCAACATTCAACGACCGGATCCCACCGCCGACAGGGGTTGTGAGCGGGCCTTTTATACTTACCAGATAATCTTTTAGAGCCTTCAATGTCTCTTCGGGCATCCAGCTTCCGGTTTCATTGAAGGCCTTCTCACCAGCCAGCACTTCCTTCCATTGTATCTTTCTCTTCCCCTTATAGGCTTTTTCTACGGCCGAGTCAAACACCAATTTGGCGGCAGGCCAGATATCGATACCCGTGCCATCACCGACAATAAATGGAATGGTAGGGGCATCAGGTACAGTAAGTTTTCCGTTTTGAATACTGATTTTTTGGTCACTCATGGTTATGCGTGTTGAAGTAGTTATGTTGCGGTTAAATGAAGTGGCGAAGATAGAAAATTACGGCCATCCGCTAAAGATTTTTTATAGTCCTTCGCAGCCTCAAAATCGTAATCGATTCAAATGAAAACGATCCTTTTTTTCGCCATCTGCCTGTTGGGATCAGGCTCTCATCCTGAGTCTTCTCAGCGCGACCAAACACACGAGGACGTTTGCATTTCGGCCGAAGAAAAAAAACTTTATGACTTGATCATGGCCTATCGCAAAAGTAAAAAACTCAAGGCGCTCCCCTTTTCCGCAAAACTTACACAGGTAGCACAGGCCCATGTGCGCGATTTGGCTGCAAATTTTGATTACGAAAATCGAGGTGATTGCAATCCCCACAGCTGGTCGGACAAAGGAACCTGGTCGGCCTGTTGTTATACTGCCGATCACTCCAAAGCGAAATGTATGTGGAGCAAGCCAAAAGAAATAGCAGGCTACGAAGGGGAGGGTTATGAGATTGCGTATTTCAGTTCTGCCGGGGCCTCTGCTTCAGAAGGACTTGAAGGATGGAAAAAAAGTCCGGGTCACAACCCACTGCTCATCAATTCAGGCAACTGGAAAAAAATGGAATGGAAGGCGATCGGTATTGGAATTTATGATGAGTACGGCGTGGTGTGGTTTGGGGAAGTAGAAGACAAATCAAGGATGAAGGTTTGTGATTAGTGGCAAGGCCTCACCTGACCCCTCTCCACACACTTCGGTGGGCAAAGCGGGGGGGAGAGGAAACCTCCCTCCGAGGAGTTAGTTCCATGCTTCCATTCATTGTTGAATAGCGACAGGTTATCATTAGATTTGACCTTCCGCACCCGACAATGAATTTTCGGACAGCCTATGGATTGGTGTTAATTGGCCTGATGCTTGCGTGCGTAGACAGGATCAACATCCCGGTCACAAATAATGCGAACGGTGGCCTTGTAATTGATGGTCACATTTCCGATAAGCCTGGTCCGTATCGGATTGAGATATATAGTGCTCACGACCTTGAGGATAAATTGAATCGGGCTCCTTTATCCGTTAAACGACTTGGAATACTGGACAATTTGGGAAATACGATAAACGTTTCTGAGGTTGATCCAGGGGTTTACGAATCAGATTCGACAGTTCGAGGAGTAGTAGGAAGAGTATATAAATTGCGGATAGAACTCGTCGACGGAAAGATTTATGAGTCTTTGCCAGATTCCATTTCTTCACCGGGTTCACTGGACAGTCTGTATTATGAGTTTAATAGTACAAGGATATCCGAGATAGGCAAAACTGAATATGGCTTTGATATCTTTTTTGATTCGTTTCCAGACAAAAACGACTTCAGGTACTTGTGGAAGTTCACTGGAACATTCAAAGCAGTTACACACCCGGAGGGAAACCACAGCCAGTGTTTCTGGTTTGACGGAAGATGCCAATTTGTTCCCCCTTGTAGTGGGGTAAGGAACGTATCTAACTTTCCGGATCCCCAACGTGCGGCATACATAAGAGTCGCCCCTTGCACCTGCTGCACTTGCTGGTATAACTTACTAAACGATTTTCCACTTATAAGCGATGCGAAATATCTGAGTTTTGGGCGATTCAAAAAAGTAAAAGCATACCGGGTCCCAATGAACGAATGGGTGTTTGAGTATAGGGTACACGTTCAGGTTGAGCAAATGAGTTTGACGAGGCAGACATTCAATTTCTGGAGAGCAATCCGGGACCAAAAAACTGCGACAGGTAACTTATTTCAACCAATCACGGGTAAAATCCCAAGTAATTTTGTCCAAATAGCCGGGACTCCGGCCCCTGTGCAAGGGATATTTTACGCAACGGCCATCAGCACTAAATCATTTTATCTGGATCGGAATGATGTCCCTGTGGCAATACCTGAAATAACTGGATATTTTAAAGACGACTGTATCAATTTCTTTCCGAATTCAACTTACAGGAAGCCATCGTTTTGGATAGAATAATGGATAAGTGATATGTTGGCTTGCGAAGTCTGCGGGAAAAAATGGATGTCTCGAAGTTCGTTTTCGAATCTTCCAGCTCAATACTTCTCCTCTTCATTCGGGAACGACTTTGCCTTCACATCCTCTACATATTTATGTACAGCACCTGTCACGATGCCGTGTAAGTCGGCATACCTGCGTAAAAAACGCGGCTTGAATTCTTTGGTGATGCCGAGCATATCCTGCATGACCAGCACTTGTCCATCTACTTCAGGGCCCGCCCCAATACCAATCACCGGAATTTTCAAGGCAGCAGAAACTTTCCTGGCCAACTCCGCAGGAATTTTTTCCAACACCAATCCAAAGCAACCGCATTCTTCCAACAGCTTGGCGTCATCCAGTAATTTGTTTGCTTCTCCTTCTTCCTTGGCGCGTACGGTATAGGTACCAAATTTGTATATCGATTGGGGTGTAAGGCCTAAATGACCCATCACCGGTACACCGGCGCTTAGAATGCGGAGAACCGAGTCTTTTACTTCGCTGCCTCCCTCCATTTTCACAGCGTGAGCCCCCGACTCTTTCATGATCCGGATGGAAGAACGCAGGGCTTCACCGGAACTTCCCTGATAATAACCAAAAGGAATATCCACCACGACTAATGCGCGTTTCACGGCCTTCACGACGGAGGATGCATGATAGATCATCTGATCCAGGGTAATCGGCAATGTTGTCTCGTTACCTGCCATCACGTTGGAGGCCGAGTCCCCCACCAGTATCACATCGATTCCCGCGCTGTCGATTATTTTAGCCATGCTGTAATCATAGGCTGTCAGCATGGCAATTTTCTCACCACGGTTCTTCATCTCCTGAAGTTGATGGGTCGTGATACGTTTGATCTCCTGTTTTTTATGAATCGACATGTCAGAAATAATTAGTGAAGATAGACAGCTGATTTCTTTCCCAACACTACTTCGACATGATCCGTCAGCGTGGTGGATAGTTCATAACCGGTGTAATTGGGCTGCACCGGAAAGAGCGGATGACTTCGATTAACGAGTACAGCCACCTCAATTTTTTTTACTTCGATGGATAGGAAAGGTTTCATACCATACGCCAGTGTCCTTCCCGTGTTTAGCACATCATCAATCAATACAATCGCTTTTTTCTTCAGGTCATCGAGATTCATGTCCAACGAAACATCACTTTTCTGCGGGGCTTCTTTATCAACCATCACTTTCGCAGTGATTACCTGAAGCGGTGAAATATTGAGAAGTTCTTTTTCTAATAGTTGCGCCAGTGCATAGCCCTGACCCGCTACTCCGGCCAGCACAATTATTTTTTCATCGAAATTGTTTTCAAATATTTCGTACGCCATTCGCCGGATTTTCTGCCGGACCTGGGCATCTTCCAGTACCAAATTTTTTTGTGACATCATAGCTCTGGAATGGGTACGATCTTGGAGTCCTTAAAGGTAGATAAAATGACCATCGACTGGAGATTGTCTACTACTTCAATATTGGTGACTTTTTCCAACATCAGATTTTGGTAGGATGGGATATCCGTGCACACAATTTTTAAAATAAAATCGGCCTGACCGGTCACATGATGGCATTCGACAATTTCCCTGATTTCCGAGATCGCCTTCATGAACTTGCTTATATTTTCCTTGTTGTGTCCTTTGAGGGAAGCCATCACAAACGTGCTCACGCCAAGCCCTACGCTAGCGGTGTCAACCACAGCATGATAGCTCTTAATAACTCCCGCTATTTCCAATTTTTTTACGCGCTCCAATGTGGGCGCAGGAGATAATCCAATTTCCTGGGCGAGCTGTGCATTCGTAATATTTGAATTGGTTTGCAGCAATTCCAATATTTTCCGGTCAATAGCATCGAGTTTGATTTTCATCCGTACGCCTGATTTCCGCTAAAGTTAGCAAGAAGCTGGTATTCGCAAGGCAGTGTAACGTATTACTGACGAAGAAAACGAGTTGTTTTTTTTGAGCTAGTTGTTTCGATGGTGAGATAATATAATCCCGTGGATAAAAACTCAAGGTCAAGGATGGCCTGGTTGAGTCCGGACTGTGAGGAGGTTTCCCATTCATATGATTTCTTGCCCATCGCATCGTAAACAACTATACGAGTGACACCGGATTTTTCAGATATCCAATCCAGGTGTACCCTACCCGTGGTCGGATTAGGATACGGACCAAAAAAGTAATCTGTATTTGACAGGTTTATACAACGTTTGTTGTTGTCCGGTTGAAAATCCTTTTCCGAATTTATTTCAGCGCACAAAAAATTGAAATCAAATTGATTTGGTGAAAGGCTGAAAGAGAGCGTCTTTGCCACGGATTGGTCTGGATTCAAATTAAGGACAATGGTCTCATTTACGACCGCCTTATCGGACAAAAACAGCGCGATCTCCGCCGAACTAACAGGAACATTACTGTTGTTCAAAATCGTGACACTTGCTTTAAGTTTTCCGGTCAGAGGATCATTCACAAGCGAAAAGTTTTTTAGGATAAGATCAATGGACGGCACCAGAACTTTTATCGGAACCGTTCTAACATCCGAGCAGCCTTGAGCGCTGGTGGCGGTGAGCTCGGCCGTGTAATTGCCCAGTGAAGCAAATGTATATGCGGGGGAGATACGCGGGCTGGTTGCGATGACCTTGTCATAAAATTTCCAGACGTAACTGACCGCCTGTTGCGATGTGTTTTCAAACTGAACAGTAAGGGGTGGTGCACCCCGATCCGGCGACGCAATGAAACTGGCAATGGGACTTGCGTTAATGAGGACATTCCTTGAGAGCGTGTATTTGCAACCCGATGCATGTGTCGTTGTCAGCTTCACAGTGTAGGTACCTTGCGTATCAAAATTATTCTCTGCAGGATTTCCGGTTAATGAGTTTCCCGCAAAATTCCAATTCCAGCCCACGATTCCATCGGCGGCGGACGGTGTCGCATCGGAAAAGAGGGTATTCTTGCCTGAACACGGATTGGCCACCGAAAAATTAAGAGCAGGTGGTACGGGCACATTGATGACTTTTGTTATTACGTTGCTGCAGCCATTGGCGCTGGTGACATTTAATGTTGCGTTAAAATTGCCCGTCGATGTAAATGTGTTTGTCGGATTAGGTACACCGAAACTACTTACCCCGATTTGCCACACCCTTGATTGAATACCGCCGCTGGACAGGTCTGTAAATTTTGTGCTTACGTTAAGACAGGACGGTCCGACCGTGAAATCAGCAATTGGCGAGAGAGAAATGGTAACTGGTTTAGTAACTGAAACTGA
>JANYKP010000371.1 GCA_025358195.1 Cyclobacteriaceae bacterium | reverse complement strand
TTTCTGCCTTCCTGCCTTGAACCCTGCCTCCCCCTCTGTGCCCCCTGTGCTCTCTGTGGTGAAAAAATGACTTCCATAAACTCAAACGCCGCCGCCGAACCCCTCGGCTCCTACGCCCACGCCCGCCGCGCCGGCAACCTCCTCTTCCTCTCTGGCATCGGCCCCCGCAAACGCGGCAGCAAGGACATCCCCGGCGCCCAGCTCGACGCCGCGGGCAAGCTCATCGGCTGGGACATCGAGGCGGAGATGCGCGCCTGCTTCGAGAACATCCGGGCCATCCTCGCCGAGGCCGGTTCGCGCTGGGAGAACATCGTGGATGTAACGGTGTTCCTGACGGACATGAAGCGCGACTGGGCGAACTACAACCGCATCTACGGCGAGTTCTTTCCCACCGGACCCAACCTGCCCTGCCGCACGACGGTCGAGGTGAATGCACTGCCGACTCCGATTGCGATTGAGCTGAAATGTATCGCTACAGTTTAAGAAAATAAGCAATCGAATTGGATGCTCCGTGCCCGCATCCGCACGTGCGGGAGAGAATAATAGTTTACTTAATGTGATAATCGTCATGCTTTCCGTAAGGAGGATCTGTAACTCCAGAATGTTCTGACAGCTAAATTGGCGGTCACAAATTGCATCCTCCAATTTATGAATGATTTTTTTACGAAATAACTTTGCCTTAAAGAGGTAGTCGCAAAATGCGACCACCTATTAAAATACCTGATATGACCAAAAGGAAAACAACCATAACCATACCTGATGAAATGGTAATCAATAAAATACTTATCGTCAGGGGAAAAAAAGTAATGATTGATACCGACCTCGCCGAGTTGTACGCTGTACCAACCAGGAGACTGAACGAGCAGGTAAAACGTAATATAAAACGCTTCCCTGAGAACTTCATGTTCCAACTAATCAAGACGAAAAGCAATCTCTAGTAGAAAGCTATGCACACTTGAACAGACTGAAATACTCACCGAACCTTCCATTTGTGTTTACTGAACACGGGGCGGTAATGTTAGCAAGCGTGTTGAACAGTGATAAGGCCATTGAAGTAAATGTGCAGATCGTGAGAATATTTACACGGATGCGGGAAATGTTCCTTACCCACAAGGATATTTTGCTGAAACTCGAACAGGTAGAAAGAAAGGTTGTTGGTCAGGACGGAGATATCAAAGTGATCTTTAGATATCTCAAGGAATTACTCAACCCCGCTACGGAGCCCATGCGAAAGATCGGGTTCAAACAAAAGAATAATCCACACACGGCCCGGTCTTTTATCATAAATCCAAATGTTTTATACAGCAAAGCTCTCCCCGCATCCACATGTGCGCGATGCATTGGGGTTTACAAACTGAAAGCCCTTGCCATTGAGGCCATCGGAAAAATCAAGGGTAGTGCCCAGCAGGTATAGCAGACTCTTTTTGTCCACCAGGATCTTTATTCCCTTGTCTTCAAAAATCTGATCCACCGGTTTTATCTGGTCATCAAAATTGAGATCATACATCAAGCCGGAGCAGCCTCCGCCTTTCACGGATACCCGGATATTATTGTTGGGTTCGCGGCCTTCCTGCTTACGCAATTCAATAATCCGTTCTTTAGCCTTTTCTGTAACGCTGATCATGGTTCAATTATAGTTCAAAGTTTAAAGTTCAAAGTTTAAAGTTTAAGTAACGTCTCATATCTACTCCCTAGCTTACCGGATTCAACACAACACTAAAAACGGTAATTGTGTTCCGGTCCCGGCCGTAATATAATTTTTCCAGCGCCTCTAAAATATTGCCGGCCCGGAAATACGAGGTGTGCAGTTCATGCGCCGTTTTGGCCACCCATTGTATCGTATAGGAGTTTTCTTTTTCTTTGTAGTTCTGTACATAGTCTAGCATCTTGCGAAGGGCATCCACTTTGTCGGCGCCCTGCTCGGAATGGAATAAAAAGGACTGGTTATGGCGGGGATTGATGGTGATGAGATCAAGCTTCACCTTGCCGTCCTGCATGCTGTATTCAAAAATAAGGTCGGATGTGCGCAGACCCAGGTAATCCTTGATCTGTTGCTGTACGCGCGCAGCCTCTACGTGTGCGTCGCTGGCCGTTTCAGTCATTACTTTTGCCATTTGCTTTCAAAAACCTTGAGAATCCCTTAAAAGTTTCTTCCCTTGTACAAAAATAGCAAAGAACCACCAATTCAAGCATCATGGATAAATTAGAACACATCGGCATTGCCGTCAAAAATCTGGAAAAGTCTAATCGTCTTTTCACCAAACTGCTGGGTAAGCCTCCGTACAAAAGTGAAGATGTGCCGCTGGAAGGCGTCCGCACTTCTTTTTTTGATGTGGGCGGCGTAAAAATTGAGTTACTCGAAGCCATCCGTGCTGATTCTCCCATCGCCAAGTTCATTGAAAAGCGCGGTGAGGGTCTTCATCATCTTGCCTTTGCGGTAGATCCTATTGAAGATAAGATGAAGGAACTTTCCGCAGAAGGGTTTCACTTGCTTTCCGATCAACCAAAAGTCGGCGCGGACAACAAGATGATTGTGTTTCTTCATCCGAAGGCGACGAACCATGTGCTCGTTGAGCTGTGTACAGAAAGGCTAATCGGTAAGTAGTAATCGGTGATCTGTATTTTCTGATTACCGATCACCGATTACGGATTACCGCTTACTTTTGTACCATGGAAGAAAAAAGAACAGAGATATCACAGCTGGGAGAATTTGGCCTCATCAACCGCATCGCGAATAATTTTTCGCTGCACCAGGCATCTTCACTCAAAGGCATTGGAGATGATGCGGCCGTTATTGATGCGGGCGATGATGTCATGTTGGTTTCAACGGATATGTTGCTGGAAGGCATTCACTTCGACTTGTCGTACATGCCCTTGCAACACCTGGGCTATAAGGCAGTGGCAGTCAATGTTTCTGACATCGCAGCGATGAATGGAAAACCAGAACAGATTGTCGTAGGACTTGGTATCAGCAATCGCTTTTCAGTGGAGGCTGTGGATGCCTTATACAAGGGCATTCATGCAGCATGTGAAAATTATAAAGTTGATTTAGTTGGCGGCGATACAACTGCTTCACCTTCCGGCCTGGTGATTTCTGTTAGTGTGCTTGGACGTACCCGCAAGGGAAATGAAGTGTATCGGAGCGGAGCAAAAGACAAAGACATTATTTGTGTCACGGGTGATCTCGGCGGAGCCTACATCGGGCTTCAAATTCTCGAGCGGGAGAAAGCCGTGTACAAGGCCAACCCGGAGATGCAACCGGAACTGGACAAATACGAATACACGGTAAGCCGCCAGTTAAAACCGGAGGCGAGAATGGACATCATTTATGAACTCGCTGACCTTGGCATACGACCCACGGCCATGATTGATGTATCCGACGGCCTGGCTTCCGAACTTTTACATATTTCTGCAAGCTCGGGAGTAGGCGTACGGATTTTTGAAGACAAGATTCCGATAGACGAAGAGGCTTACACGACCGCTGTTGAATTCAAATTGGATCCCTTCACTTGCGCACTGAATGGAGGTGAGGATTATGAACTGCTCTTCACCATCCGACAAGACGATTTTGAAAAGATTAAAAACCACGCTGATATTCATTTCATCGGGTATGTTCATCCCGATCCTAAACAGAATGTTTTGATTACAAAGAATGGAAATGTAGTACCGTTGAAAGCGCAGGGGTGGGAGCACTTTTAAGTTGGTTGCCACAGATTGCACGGATTGGCACAGACGATTTTATCCGTGGTAATCCGTGCCATCCGTGG
>JANYKP010000367.1 GCA_025358195.1 Cyclobacteriaceae bacterium | reverse complement strand
TTCTTTCAATAGATGGTTCTGGCGATTTTACGACGACCATGATAGGAGTAGGCCGCGGTACTAAACTGGAGGTGCTTGACTCCATAGATTTCCCTGTTTCATGCGGATTGTTTTATACAGCATTCACTCAATTTTTGGGATTCCCGCATTATGGCGATGAATACAAGGTGATGGGGCTGGCGCCCTATGGTCAGCCATCGATGGTGGATAAAGTAAAGAAGGTGTTACGTTTTACGGATAACGGTTTATTTGATTGGGATGCGCGCTATTTCAGATCGGCGCGAGAGGTGGTCATAACGTATGACAAAGACCACGTGCCGGAGGTAGGCAATTTGTATAGTCCCTATTTTGAAGAAATATTTGGCAAGCCTCGCTCAAAAGATGAAGCGCTGACACAACAGCACAACGACCTGGCGGCATCGGTCCAACGGGTGACGGAAGAATTATTGATCCACATCTTGTCACACCTTCAAAAAAGAACGGGCCTGAAAAATATTTGCATCGCCGGGGGAGTAGCGCAAAACTCCGTTGCCAACGGAAAATTTATTGGGAATACAGGCTTCGAAAAACTATACATACCTCCGGCCGGACACGACGCCGGTTTGTCGATGGGATCGGCGTTGTATCACTATCACCAGGCGCTTGACAAACCCAGGGTGGCACCGACTTACTCCGCCTACACGGGCAGCAAATTCAGCAATGATGAAATTGAAGCGATTCTTAAAAAGCGAAATATTCAATATTCACGGTTGGAGGATAATATTCTTTTCGAACGGGTGGTAGAGAAATTACTTGCACCGGGTGTTGTTGGCTGGTTTTCGGGGCGTGCGGAATTTGGACCGCGTGCGCTTGGGGCGAGATCGATCATTGCCGATCCGAGGAATGCAAAAGCAAAGGATCTCCTTAACTTAAAAATCAAGAGACGTGAAAGCTTCCGTCCGTTTGCGCCTTCTATCCTGAAAGAATACGTTGGGGAGTATTTTGAAAAAGTGGAGGACGTGCCCTTCATGGAAAAAGTGTTCCCGATCCGCAAGGAGAAACGTGACATCATTCCCGCCGTTACGCACGTCGATGGGACCGGACGTCTTCAGACGGTGATGAAGGATATCTCTCCGCGGTATTATGCGTTGATTGACAAGTTCCGGGAGAAGACGGGTGTTCCGATCTTGTTGAATACATCGTTTAATGAAAACGAGCCGATCGTCAACACACCGGAAGAAGCGCTGGATTGTTTTTTGCGGACGCAAATGGATATGCTGGTGTTGGAGAATTGCGTAATAGAGCGATAAAAATGCATGTCACGCAAAGACCGCAAAGTCTTATGATCCTTAGCTTGGCGGCCTTTGCGCTTTAACTTTGCGCCTTTTGCGTGAACCTGTATTTATAGATTGGCTTATGAAAATTTCTCTTATTACGGTTTGTTACAATTCTGCTTCAACGATCAGTCACACAATTCAATCAGTTCAGTCCCAGGATTTTAGGGATATCGAATATATTATTGTCGATGGAAACTCGACAGATGATACAGTTAAAATCATCCGGTCGGCCGGCAAAATTGTAAGCAAGTGGATCAGTGAACCAGATACCGGTATCTACGATGCCATGAATAAAGGCCTTAAGTTGGCGACAGGAGAGGTAGTGGGGATTATCAATTCCGATGACTTTTATTTTGATAACCAGACTATCTCCTCCGTTGCAAACGCATTTAAGGACGAGCGGGTCGATGCCGTGTTTGGGGACCTCATTGTAGTTGATCCGACCAATCTCAAAAAAGTAGTCAGGACTTATTCCTCAAAGAAATGGTACCCTGATAAATTTGCCCGCGGATTTATGCCGGCCCATCCGACTTTTTTTGTGCGAAGAAAATATTATGAGCAATTCGGGCTGTTCAAAACGGATTACAAAATCGCTGCCGACTATGAAATGCTCATCCGGATGTTGTATGTCAATAAACTTAAGTACCGGTATCTGCCGATGACGATGGTGGTAATGAGAAAAGGAGGAGTCAGCTCGAGTGGTCTGAAAAGCAATCTTATCCTGAACCAGGAAATTCTGAGGGCCTGCAAAGAAAACGGGATCTCGACTAATTACTTTTTGATTTACAGTAAATATATTTTTAAGTTGTTTGAACTGCTGACTTGAAAGTCTTTGCGCATTTTGCGCGCTTCTTTGCGGTCTTAGCGTGAAACATTTTCTCGCAAAGGTCGCAAAGGTTTCCGCAAAGGACGCTAAAATGATACGTTTCCGAACAGCCTCTGCTAGCCTAAGTGCGATAACATTAAATGGACAGAACAGAATTTCTCTTTGCGTATTTTGCGCCTCCTTCGCGGTCTTTGCGTGAAACTTTTTCAGCAATAGGTATGACCCTCAATTAACCGATAGCTCTCTAAATGAAAATTTTCATCACAGGTGTCTCAGGTTTTATCGGTACGGGATTGGTGGATTATCTTCAGCAGACAGTCGGCATTTCATTATTCGGCCATAGCCAGAACGCAGAAAGCACAAAACTGAAATTTAAGGACCACAAGATTGAAATCATTTCGCACTACTCGGCCGCCGTTTTTGATAACCTGGG
>JANYKP010000315.1 GCA_025358195.1 Cyclobacteriaceae bacterium | reverse complement strand
AGGAATAAACATTGCCATTTCCCGGATCAAGGATTTTTCCGTCCACCCATTTACTATTCTCACTTCTAAAGCCCCAGATAATTTTCATCCCGACAATTCGGGTGTCCTTCAAATCACCTTTACATTCGACACAAATTGGATCTGTCCCTTCACTCGGTAGCAAAAAGATTTTCCTCACAAACCCTCGTAGTTCTCCTTCAATCAACTTAAGTTCGACCATTGATTTCACTTTGTTCCACTGATCATCGATTGTCTCCCATGTCCCCACAGGGCTTAATTCACTTGACAGTCCTTTTCGTCGCCAGACTTGCGTTCGATAGAACAGTTCAAGTGGCCCGCCGTACCCGCGGACGACAAGTGTATTGACATCTTGCATCCACAACTTGCTCGAATATACCTCACCTGTTTGTGGGTCCAGAATTTTTCCGCTGCTCCATTCCTCTTTTTCACTCTTGAAATCCCACATAAAGTTCATGCCAATAACCTTTTGATCCTTTCGCTCGCCGGTGCATTTGGAACATATCGGGTCTTCACCCTGAAATGGTTCAAGGAAAATCTGTGCAATGCGGCCTTCAATGCCGTTTTCGGTTTTTGTGATTTCAATGACAGATAAGGGTAATCCAGACTGTTCGTTATACGTGGTCCACTTTCCCTCAACTGTCTGTGCAGATCCCGAGACAGAGCAAATGAGTAGCACTATTGTAGTAGTCGCCGCCGCTTGCCCGGATTTCACCTTCAATGCACAGCTTTTTGGTCTTGATTTCACCTCATTGAAATTTTCATGATATCTCTTATCCTCAGTTTTCATCCATTGATCCCACCAAGTGAAATATAGGCCGTAATTGGAGTGGAATCGCTCGTGATGGATATTGTGATGAGTAACCGCGGTCGTCCAACTGACCCACTTGTTCCTTGTCCAGCCCCGGGGAAATATTTCAAATCCCAAGTGGCCAATTACGTTCCTGACAATCATGTAGGTCAAGAATAGGAAGATCACCAAGGGATGTAATGGAAACATAAAAACCATCATAGGCATGACCAAGGCCTGTATCAAGGCTTCCCAGGGATGAAATGCGTATGCAGCCCAAGGTGAAGGATTGGTCGATTCATGGTGAACACGGTGCACATACTTGAAAATGCTTTTGTGGTGCATCAAGCGGTGAGTCCAATAGAAATAGAAGTCGTGGAAAACAAGTGTAAGAATAAAACTGAAAAATAGGTAGATGACACCGTATTCAACGATACTATAATAGATCAGCGTTATTCCACTCTTCTCCGCCGAGTAAGTGAAGAATCCGACGATGGAAAAAATAACCACCGTGCTCATCGAATAGGTGAACTCGCGGATCAAATGGCGTTTTTCAGGGAATTTGTCTTGAATTAAAAGGTGTCTAAGGGTAGTTCGTCCAAATACCCAGAAAATGATGAACGCTATCGACGCCGGGATCAAATAGCGGAACAGATCAAACAGGTAAATTCCCAGCCATACTTCGTTGAATTTTTGCAGCTCCATACAAATTGTGTTTTAGTTGATGGGTGCGAAAATCGAAGCCTGACAAACGCCAGTCTCCCTGAAGTCAAAAAAGGCTTGCTGATTTCAAAATCAGTGTTAAAAAGTTAAGAAACCTGGGTTTTACGGTAGGCTGTCGGGGTGGTTCCCTTTAATTCTTTGAAGGCTTTGTTAAATGGGCCAATAGATTGATAGCCCAAGTCATAGGCAATTTCAAGGATAGTCTTTCGGGATTGAGAAGAATCCGAAAGGACTTCGCAAGCCTCATTTACTCGGTATTGATTCAGGAAGTCATTGAAGTTACGGAATCCAAGCTGACCATTGATCAGTCGCCTTAATCTGTATTCCTGCTCTTTCATTAACTCTGCCAATTGTCCGATGGTGAGTCCTTCCTTTTTGTAAACCTTTTGATCCTCCATCAATATCTGAAGTTTCGCGTTTAGCTGCGGATCATTAATGATGGATGGTTTTGGTCTGGAGGTCCCCTTAAAAAAGAATCCGGAACGTATTCCAAAATTACTTAACAAAAAATAAAGTGTGATACCAAATATCGCTGAGCGCTGAAGAATTTGCAGAACTACTATCGTGTCGGAGTCGATCTCTATCAATTCAACTATCAGCGTAACACCGATCAGTGCAGCCGTGCCGAAAAGAAACGTATTACGAAAGCGGATTCGTGAGTCGATCAAATCGCTCTGCTTGGTACGCACGGCTGTGTACAGGCCCGCCAAAACAAACCCGAGTGAGGTCAGTCGTGCAATGATCCGGGAAACTTGTTGAAAGCCTGGAGAAGGAATAAGGCCGCCAACGAAAAAATTCAGATGAGGAATAAGAAGAACAACAAACCAAATCAATAACGACCACCGAAAACTGAAATGATCTTCGAAAATAGATCGCGCCAAAAGCCAATACAACACCGGAATACTTATAGCTCCGATGGCCACAACAATGCGCAGAGTTGGAACAGCCTGAATAACATCCGACTCAACGACGATATAGCACAGAATACCCGCCGTAAAACCAATGCCGGTCCAGGTATTGTGGCCGGTGCGTGAATGCTTTGCCAGAAGGACACACACCAATCCTAACAAAGTGGCAGTAGCGATCTGTATCAGTAGATGAAGCTGCATCATGGAAACCTAGAATTCCGATTAAAAATAGCGTTTTTAAACCGATTTAAAACTATTCAACAAACTTCTTGAATAGTTGGAACCAACTTTTTTTCTTTACGGTTGAAGTCATATCCTAAAAGGAAAACCATGAACAAAAGGCAATTCAAGGACAAGGTGTATAGGGAACTGGCGCGGATCACCAAGTCAATGGCCAATCCGCACCGGATGGAAATCATCGAGTTACTGGCGCAAGGTGAGTTTTCTGTGGAGCAAATTGCAGATCAAATCAATCTATCAATTGCCAATGCCTCTCAGCATTTACAGGTTTTGAAGAACGCACAATTGGTGGAGGTCAACCGGCAGGGCAATTTCATTTTCTACCGATTATCCAATAACAATGTTTTCAAAGCTTGGAAAGCATTGCGTGAGTTAGGAGTGGAACAAATCTCATCCATTGAAAAAATGGTGAGAGAATTCAGGAAATCGAAGTTCGACTTCGAGACCGTTACTATCGATGAATTGATTGAAAAAATTGATTCAGGGAAAGTCACCATTCTGGATGTACGCCCGGAGTCTGAATACAAGCAAGGTCACGTTGCCAATGCGATTTCGATTCCAATTGAGGAGTTGTCGAAAAGATTGAAGGAATTACCGAAGCGCACAGAGATCATTGCGTATTGCCGTGGCCCCTTTTGCGTGTATGCCGATGAATCCGTCGCCTTGTTAACAAAGGCCGGATACAAAGCGAATCGCCTAGAAGAAGGCTTCCCCGAATGGAAGTTAAGGGAACTACCTGTAGAAATTTCTATGAACTAGGAGTTGTGACAACCGACCTAAAAGAATACGAATGAAAAGAAGACATTTTATCGGAAACCTCGCGGGCTTTGGCATCGCCACCCTCGGAGTGAATCTTAGATTGATGGGACAAACCTTATTCTCATCACAGCATTATTCAATTGAACAATTCGAAGACAAGGGGTTGGCTCATTTCTCTTATGCAGTGATGGCCGATAAAAAGATCTTGCTGATCGATCCAAAACGGAATCCGCAGGTCTACTATGACTATGCACAAAAAAATGAAGCGCAAATAATTGGAGTTATTGAGACACATTCACATGCTGATTTTGTCAGCTCGCACCTTGAGGTACACAACAAATTTAATGTTCCAATCTACGCGAGCAGCCTTACAAAGTCAGACTACCCGTTGACAGTTTTTAATGAAGGGGCAGTAGTCAAGTTGTCAGAAAAAGTTGGGCTTCGGTCGTTGTTTACGCCAGGCCATGCTCCTGATCACATTGCGGCCGTTTTGGTTGAAGACGGAAAGGATAAAGTTGTATTTAGTGGAGACTCCTTGTTTTTCGGAGACGTAGGCCGTCCAGACTTGCTTGATTATTCAAAGGAAAACGACAAGAAAAGAAAACATCTGGCCGAGCTTATGTACGAAACCATCCACAAGCAATATGCAAGGCTCGATGATGATGTTATAGTGTATCCTTCCCACGGTGCTGGTTCTCTTTGCGGGAAATCGATCCGAAAAGCGGTTAGTTCGACAATTGGGTACGAAAAGAAAACCAACTACGCATTCGAACAGAGGACAAGGGACGAATTCGTGAAGTTATTGCTGACTGATCAGCCATTCATCCCAAAATACTTCGCATACGATATTCAGATAAACCACAAAGGAGCTTTAGAAGTAGTCAGAAGCATCTCTAACGTAAAAAGTCTGTCTAGGAACTATCGCCCAGACCCAAATGCCATTCTGATTGATTCGAGATCACAGAAAGACTTTAAGAGTTCTCACCTTGTCAACGCAATAAATATTCAAGTCTCTGGTCCATTCGAAACTTGGCTTGGCAGTATTGTCTCGCCGGAATCGAAGTTCTTTTTGGTGGCTGGTGATCAGCAAGGATTAGATCTTGCTTTGATGAAAGCAGCTTCGATTGGATATGAATCTGCCATCGAAGGAGCTTTTTTATATGACGCAATCAACGGCGAGCAGAATGAAATCTTAGATACCGCTTCTTTCAATCCGGCTGATTACAAGTTCACCTATATAGACGTTAGAAACCCGCTTGAGGTCGCTCATCAGCCAATTCTGCAGGGAAGCTTAAACATTCCGTTGTATGAGTTGGCAGAGCGTATATCTGAAGTTCCAACAGACAAACCCGTGCTCGTCTATTGCGGTTCCGGTTATCGTTCAGCCACGGGGGCAAGTATTATCAAGCAAAAATTGCCGGCTGTTCAGGTCTACGACTTAAGTACAGACGTAGCCCGGTACATAAAGCCGCAAGGCCCTAAATGACATGACTTTATGGATAACGTTATCACTGTTAAGGACCTGCAACAAAAACTTAGCGACCGCGAGAGGGTTTTCATTATTGATGTGAGGCCCTTGGATCAACGACTCGAATGGCGAATTGCGGAAAGTGTTCATGCCGATGCTTACAAGCAACTCAATGCAGGAGACGATACAGCTCTTGATATGGTCGAACTGCCGCATGACTCACTAGTGGTTACTGTCTGCGCCGCAGGCAGAACAAGTCTTTTAGCTGCCAGCCTCCTTCAGCGCAAAGGAGTACGAGCATATTCGCTTGAGGGAGGCATGAAGGCCTGG
>JANYKP010000093.1 GCA_025358195.1 Cyclobacteriaceae bacterium | reverse complement strand
AGTTTCTAAAAGAAATTAATAAGATGGACTTAATTGAAAAAAGTATAAACACGAAGGCAGGGTCGGGCATGGCATGTATTGAAAAGATAACCGGGTCCTATTTTAATGTGATGGGACTACCGATCCATAAGGTCTATGAACATTTGTTGAATTTCTGATGCCGGGGCGGGGAATGGTTATCGGTAATCGGTGATCAGCAATCACATTGTCCATTGTCCTGAATTACTAATTACCGATTATCTTTTTACAAAAGTGGTTCAACCCTCACCATGGTAGCCAGTAACTGCTCCTTCTGAATAGTCAGCGCACAGTTAAAGTGTCCTTCGGGACAACTCCGATGTCCATGAAGTCCACATGGTCGGCAATCGAGCTTCTCGATGGTTTCAACGATAAATGATTTATCCGATAGAGGGCCAAAGCCAAAAGCGGGCACGGTAGAACAAAAAATTGCTGTTACGGGAGCATTCAAACCAGAAGCAAGGTGCATCGGCGCTGAATCATTGACATAGTTCATCTCTGCGTCCTTCATCAGCGCAGCAGACTCCAGCAGGGACAATTCGCCGGCAAGGTTCACCAGATTCTTATTGGATGTGCCGGTCACAATCACGTCACAAAGGGGTCGGTCGTTGGAAGCACCTAACAGGAACACCTTGAACCGGTCAGGGAGTACCGATAAAAGTTCAATCCATTTTTCCACTGGATATTGTTTCGTAAACCAAACAGAGGCAGGAGAAACCGTTATGAAGGGTTGACTCTTGAACGACGCTACTTTTTCAAACTGTTTCGGCGAGGGCTATAATCTCGGCCTGCTTCTCTCCTTTCCAACGATGGATTCAATAAGCAAATGATTACGTTGAATTTCATGAAGCCCTTCTAAGGTATGTGCTACTTTTTTGGAGAACAAAAACGATAACGGGTTCTTGTCAAATCCAATAGTGACTTTTCCACCGGATAACGCGGTCATAAGTCCCGTGGTAGCGAATCGCTGAACATTAATCACATAGTCATAATGTGACTTCCGGATTTTCAGAATAAGTCGTACGAGATTGGTGTATTTGTTGCGCTTATCAAAAACGAGCACATTCCGTAAATGAGGATGATCCAGGAGCAATTGTTCATTTCCACTTCTAACAAGGAAATCAAGTTTTGTCTCGGGCAGGGCACGATAAAGCGTCTCAATCAGGGCAGTAGCTAAAATGACGTCCCCTATAAAAGCCGTTTGTATTATCAGGATTGAGCGCGGATGCTCCATTCCATTCAAGCCAATTGGGTGTTCCTGATCTTCAACTGATAGTACCCCATCGCTTTTTCAATGATCTTCATCGCCGTGTCTTTTCCCTGAAAATCGGGTACGGTTACTACCTTATTCTCCAGTTTCTTATAGCTTTCAAAGAACTCTTTCAATTCAAGGGTAAAGTGCGGAGGAAGTTCACTTACATCGTTCAAATGACTGACGCTGGCATCTTGTTCCGCTACAGCGAGGATTTTCTCATCTGCCAGCCCCTGGTCAAACATGCGCATGACTCCAATGACACGTGCAGGCACCAGGCACAACGGTTGAATAGAGACCAGCGAGAGGATCATGATATCCAGTGGATCCATGTCCTCACCCAGTGTTTGAGGGATAAATCCATAATTGGCGGGATAATAAACAGACGAGTAAAGGACGCGGTCCAATTTGAGCAAACCGGTTTCTTTATCAACCTCATACTTGGCACGCATGCCCGTGGAGATTTCAATTATACCATTTACGAATTCAGGTACGTGTCGTCCAACAGGTGCTTCGTGCCAGGGATGCTTAATCATGGTCTAAAGGTAATAAACAAGGTCCGATCTCCCCTCCTCGCTTCAACCACAGGGAAGTGGTCCCTGATACAAGGCAAAAAAAAGCCCGCTTACAAGCAGGCTCTTCGATTTTTGATGGTGAGGCAGCGACCTTATTTTGAATCGTCCTTCTTCTCTTCCTTCTTTTTCATCTGTTTGATCGCATCCCCGTCTTTCAGTCGTTTTGACACCGCCAGGAACGGCCCGATCACAACTTCCTGTGCTTCGGTGATGCCGGAAATAATTTCTATGTTATCATAGTCACTGATACCCGTTTTCACTTCGATCATCTTGGCTTTGCCATTTTCGTTTACAAAAATCACGACTTTATCATTCTTCTTTTCAGGAGTTTTCTTGTTAGCGTCTTCAGCACGATTATTATTATTAGGCGGACCACCCCCATCCTGTGTTTTGGGGATCTCTTTTGCATCCGGATTACGTGTTGTGACAGCAGCCAATGGGACCGACAGAATATTTTCCTTACGGTTGGTCAGCACATCCACGCTGGCAGTCATACCCGGACGGAACGGATACTTGTTTCCCTGTTTGATCAAGTCCTCATAAGAAGAACGCAGGATCAGAATCCGTACTTCAAATTCGGTGATCGCATCGGCCGAAGCCTTGTCCCTGGCCGTGTTGGCGATGTTAGTTACCAGCCCTTTGAATTGTTTGTTGATATTCTGGTAAGCGTCTACATCAATGGACACTGAATCGTTGAGATGAACGCGAACAATATCATTCTCATTGACATTTACACGAACTTCCATTTTATTGAGATCTGCTATTCGCAGCATTTCGGTTCCTGTCATGGTTGCTGTTCCCACGACCCGCTCGCCTTTCTTAACATTTAGCTTTGAAACGATTCCACGCATGGGTGCAACTACCAACGTCTTCCGGACATTCTCGCGCGATTCTTTCACCGAAGCCTCGGTGCTGTTTACAACAAATCTTCCGGCTTCAACTGCCTGCTTGGCTGCTGAAAGATCATTCTTAGCTACTTCATAATTTTGCTTCGATAATTGCCAATCCATTTCGGAGATTACTTTCTCATTCCAAAGTTTTTCCTGGCGTTTGAAATCTGCTTCCGCTCTGGTAAACTGGGCCATTGACCGGCTGAGGTTTGCGCGGGAACTCTCCAGGTTGGCCTTTTGCTGACTAAGCGACGCTTCCGTTCTCTCCAATTGGCTTAACCAGGTGTCAGGACGAATTTTAACGAGGGGCTGGCCCAACTTGACTGAATCACCATCCTCAACGTTCAACTCAATAATCTCCCCCGAAACTTCAGGAGCAAGTTTAACTTCAATCACCGGCTGTACGGTGCCCGATGCACTTACCTTTTCAATGATGCTGATCCGTTTTGCTTTTGCAAATTCTACTTCGAGTTCTGTTGTCTTGCCAATCCAACCCATTGACTTGCCAATAAAAAGAAAAATGATGATGACCACGAGGCCACCAATCAGGGAGTACATAAGTCGGTTGGACTTCTTTTTTATTTGTTTTGCCATTCGATGAAGAGATTAAAAGTTAGGTGTAGCTGTTAGTATTCGATAGGTTTCCCCTGATAGAAATCAAGTACTTTCTTTTTAAAAATAAAATTGTACTTCGCACGGGTAAGATCCGATTTGGCGCGAAACAAGTCATTTTCTGAAACTTGATATTCAATAATGCTCAATGCGCCTACTTCGAACCGCTGCTTATTCATTCGGTAGGCTTCTTCCTGCGCTTTTACCTGCTTGACAGATGCAGTATACGACCGGGAGGCTGCTGACGCATCATTGTAGGCAGTCTCAATACTCTGCCGCAAGGTGT
>JANYKP010000287.1 GCA_025358195.1 Cyclobacteriaceae bacterium | reverse complement strand
CATCAAATCGTACTCGAATAAGGCAAAGGAAAAAATCGATCAACTGACGATCAAGAAAGGAGGGAACCGCTTTGTATGGAACATGCGCTACCCCGGCTACAAAACTTTTCCAGGCATGGTCTACTATGGTTCCCCTAATCTTGGACCAAAGGCCGTACCCGGTAAGTATAAAGTAAGGTTCACGATCAATGGACAATCTTCGGAACAGGAATTTGAGATTCTGAAAGATCCGCGGGTCACGATCACGCAAGAGGATTTCCAGGCACAGTTTGATTTCCTGGTAAAAGTGCGCGACAAAGTAAGCGAAGCCAACCAGGGGGTGATGGATATTCGCAAAATAAAGGAGGATTTAGGCTACGTGAAGAACAAAGTGGGTACCGATCCGCAGTACAAAGATCTGAATGAAGCCATCAAAAAGTTTGAAGAGCAATTGATCGTGATTGAAAACAATATCCACCAAACCAAAAATCGCAGTGTGCAAGATGCGCTTAACTACGGCATTAAGCTGAATAACCGGCTGGCGCATCTCGTCGTTGAGCAAGGACAGGGAGATTACCGCCAGACACAACAAGGCGAGGCTGTTCGGCAGGAGCTGACTAAAAAGATTGATGCTGAGTTGCAGAACCTGCGGACGTTGATCAATTCGAACGTTGACTCCATCAATAAAATGATCAAGGACAAGGGTATTGAAATGGTGATGATGAAGAAGCAGGCCTCGGATATGTAGGAGCTGTTGGGTTTTGGGTGTTGGGTTTTGGCTTATTCGCAGTTTAAGGCATGGGCTACCTTCGTAAGTCTTTAATGATTGCTTTTAGTTGTTGGGTTTTGGCCGCTCGCCGTTTAACGTAAGGGCTACTTCGTAGGTCTTTGACGATTGGCTTTTAGCTGCTGGGTTTTGGGTCTTGGCTGTTCGCAGTTTAAGGTATGGTCTAACTTCGAAGGTGCTGACCATTAACTTTTGAGACTTTGCCAACACCTAAGACCCAACACCCAACAGCTCTATTTATCCCACTTCCAGTCGCCTGCAAGAATCAGCGGCTCTTTTAGATCATTGTCGATCATAAACTGCTTCGTAGTTTCGCTGTCCATTTTTCTGGCGGGAAGGCTTTCTGTGTTTGCCAGTCCGTATAAAATCATTGTACCAAAACGCGCTGTTGTTCGCAAGTGTTCTTCGTTGACCAGATTAAAATCATCGCAGTCCGAATGATAACATTTGTAAATCGAACGATCGAGGTTGCTATGCATGGAAAGAATGGGTACACCTTCTAACATGAAGGGCTGATGATCACTGTGTAATCCAGATCGATTTGAAAACTTATTTTTGAAGAGGGTATCAATCCGCTGGATTTCGGCGCCCAATGTTTTAAAAAACGTCGTGTCTTCAAGTTTTCCACCTGCATTGATGCCGATTGGATTGCCGCTCATGTCGCAGTTCATCATGTACTTCACATTTTCGATGGAGCCGTCTTTCACCGCCTGGTCAACCATGTGATGCGATCCAAGCAAGCCCTGCTCCTCACCCATGAACATAACAAACTGCACGGTCCTTTTTGGTTGGAGGTTGTTGGCTTTGAAGGCGCGTGCCATATCAAGTATCGAAAAAGAACCAATGCCATTGTCGATCGCGCCTGTCGCCAAATCCCAGGAGTCGAGATGTCCTCCGATGATGATGCGTTCTTCGGGAAGTTCAGAACCTTTAAGCGTGGCTACTACATTTCTCGCCTTGATCAAGTCGCTATGATTGGTCATCATAAGATGCGCTTGAATCTTTTTAGTTTTTAATTTTTCCCGTAGGGCCAGGCCCACTTCCTTCCCGATACAGACAGCGGGTATAGGTATTAATTCTCCGGTCACCGAAGCCGTGCCCGTAAGCAAGACCCCGTTTTCTACCTGGTTGATTATGATTACTCCTTTTGCTCCATGGTTAATCGCGATGGCTGTCTTTTCGCTGCGGTGGAGATTTTTGAGTCCTTCTTTGCTTCCCTCCAGTATGCCGATATAAAGCAGGGCGATTTTGTCCTTGACTGCATCGGGTTTCAGTTCATAATCTATTTCTAGGCCGTTTCCCATTTCCACCACTTCGCCTGTCACATCGGCCTGTACAGGAGAGTGCCCAAGCGTAACCGCAGGCACGACAACGTCATCAATGGTAACCGAAACCTTGCCTCGCGACCAGGCCTCCACTTCGAATTCCTGAAATTTTACATCATCAAAGCCATACTCTTTGAACTTATTGTATGTGTACTCTTCTGCCTTGTGACCGTTCTGCGATCCAGTGAGGCGGTGACCAATGGTGGCAGTGGCTTCCTTAAGGGTAGCATAGGCTTTTGAGTTTTGAAGAACTTCCTGATTTATCCGTAGGAATGTAGCATTCAGAGATTCTTTTTTCTTATTACAATTGACAAGAAGACCCGCGCTGAGACAAAGGATACTTATTCTAAAGAGTTGTTTTTTCATCTGTTTTTTGATTGCGGCCTAAAGGTAATGACTCTTTGATTTAGGAATGCACCCAGGATTATTCAAGCGGAGAAAATTCATCTTCTTAAAAATAATGCGGATGGAAAGGACACCGCACACCAGCTTAATGCGATTATTGGCCCATACCACGCTGAAACCACCAAACCGATTAGCAAATAAAAGAACGGGAACATGAAAATCCCCACACCAAACCGAATGGAGGTAACAAAAACAGGATCCTTGATTCTCATTTTTATTTTTCGCCAGGCATAAAGTGGGATAAAATTTATGGCGATGGCCACATAGTGAAAGGGTAGAAGACTCCAGGCATTTCTCTTGGGCCGAAGGGGTGGCCTGCCCCTTCCTTCCTCTCTTTCAATTTTGAAAATCCGTTCATTGATATCGATGGGATCGAGGTAATTGGGATTTGAAGCTTCAAGCTTTTGAATAATTTCAGAATAACGGTCAGCATCTTCCACGTGTGTGATCAATCTTTTCATACGAGCTGCCAATTCATCTCGTAAATGGGTCGCTTCTCTCCGAATCGGCTCGTGGAAATAATCGTTGGCCAAAATGGGTTCGCCAAAATAGATGCTTACACTATTGCGAAAGGCCTGATGATCGGAATAATTTATTCCTACCGGTATGATAGAGATTTTTAGCTGAGAATTGTTGCGCAGTGACTCAAACGCCAGCCGCGTAAAACCTTTGGTGAGGGGTCGCAACCTTCGTTGACTGCCATGATTCCCTTCCGGGAAAATGACGACCGCCTCATTCTTGAAAAAAAGCCGGGTACAACTATCGAATGTCTTTTGGTTTTCAGCCAGTGACTGCCAGCCATCACGGATCCGATATACCGGTATCATGTTCAGGGAGGTGATCAGCCATCGAATAAACGATCTTTTGAAAATGTCTGCCCGCGTAAGAAAGTGTGTGAAGTGATTATTGGAATACACGATCAGCAGCGCATCCATGAAAGCATTCTGATGATTGGCGGCGAAAATTACCGGTCCTGAAGGAATATTTTCCCGTCCATGAACAATGATTTTCCTGAAATAGAAATAAAGTCCTGCCCGAACATACATTCTCAACAAATAATAGCCTGCACGTTGGATCATCAGGCTGTTGGAGTAGGGGTAATGGCTTTTGGCTTACTTAAGATGCTCATCAAATAATTTCAGTATCCTTTTGTACTCATCAGTCCAACTACTTGGCTCCACGAACCCGTGGTCTTCCATGGGGTAGACAGCAAGCTCCCAGTTGTCTTTACCAAGCTCGATCAGCCGCTGCGTCAGGCGTACCGCATCTTCGAAATGCACGTTTACATCCACCATGCCGTGGCAAATGAGCAGATGACCTTTTAGTCCGGCGGCATGGTAGAGCGGGGAGCTTTTCGCATAAGCAATACTGTCGGTGGCAGGTTCATTAAGAATGTTGGCGGTGTAACCTTGGTTATAATGAGCCCAATCAGTAACCGGCCGAAGCGCTGCGCCAGCTGCAAAAACATCAGGCGTAGTGAACAACGCCATCAACGTGATGAATCCTCCATAGGATCCACCATAGATTCCGATTCGTTTTGGATTGATCTTGTAGGCATCCACCAACCACTTTGCCCCATCAACATGGTCTGTCAGATCTTTCCCTCCCATGAAGCGGTAGATTCCTGTACGCCAGTCGCGACCGTAGCCAGCGCTCGCACGATAATCCATGTCGAGCACCGTGTAACCGCGGTCAGCCAATAAATTATGAAACATGTATTCACGGAAGTAACTGCTCCACCACTTGTGCGCGTTTTGAAGATAACCGGCGCCATGGACAAAGATGACGGCGGCACCGTTAGGATTGGCCGGCTTAAATACGCGTGTGTATACATCAACACCATCACGTGCCTTGAAGGTGGTAACTTCCGGTTCGCGCCATGCGTATGACATGAACTCTTCCGAAAGAGAACGTGTGATCTGTTGTGGCTTGGCACCGGCCTTGTTTTCCACTAAATAAAGTTCCCATGGTTTGTTGCTGGCCGAATAGCGAATCGCCATCCATTTTTCATCGGGTGAAAGTGTAACCTCATTTGAACCGATCAGCGACGTAAGCTTCTCAGCTTTTCCTCCCCCCGTTGGTAGTTTGTAGAAATGTTTTTCTCCAGGGTGCACTTCATTGGTAGTGATATAGAATGATTTCTTATCGTTGGACAGTTCCACCGCTTGCACCTCATATTTGCCAGAGGTGAGTGATTGTTTTTTACCGGTTGTAAAATCATAGACATAAAGATGTGAATAACCACCCTCTTCTGACTGAAACCATAATTGGTAATTGTTGACCCAACCGATTGCCCCAGGTCCAAAACCTGTCCCCGGTCCTCCCACCCACGCTTCATCGCGTTGGCGATCGAGCAGTTTCAGTTTTTGCGTTGATATGTCCAGAGAAAGGAGCCAACGGTCCTTGTTGTCTTGTGCCCGAAACACGACCACATTGTTTTTTCCGTCATCACTCCAGTACGGCCCAAACATAATGACAGATCTCGGCTCGGGTTTTTTCTCTTTTCCTTTTTCCGGCTTCGAGGTTTTAGCTTGATAATCCTTCCTGAAGTCGGTTGCATCGAATATCCCGGGAATCTCATCGGTCTTCACATTCAGCACGGTATCTTTTTCGATGTTGTACACCAGTAATTCGTAACCATTAGCAGGCGAACCCACTTTTGTTCTTGCAGGCAGATCCTCCGTGTACCCTGACTCGGTTACGTAGGTGGGCACAATTGTATTTTTCCCCGTAGCAGTTTTTGTCAGGCGACACGTGATGGTCTTGCCGTCCGGACTGAGTTGGAGTTGATCAACATTTTTTTCTTCTATATAAATTTCCTTTGGTCGACGGGGCCGGTCGGTCTTTTGCATTCTCTCGGACGCCTTTTTATTCGTGCTTCGTTCTTTTAAGACCTGGAAGTAGGCCAGTTGGTCAGCCTTCAGCCACTTATCCTGATCCGTCAGTTTGGCGTCACTCTTTTTGGTTCCTTTCCGGAAATCCGAGAGCTGAACAAAGATGCCGGTGCCGATTTCCCAACTGAACAAATTCATCCCGGCAATAAATACAACTTTTCGTTCATCACTTGAAAAGGTTGGATTAAATTCCCTTTCAGTGGTGAATGTGATTTGCGTAGTTTTCCCGGCAACAAGGTCCAGAAGAAAAATATCTCCATTTTTTTCATACAACTTCCTGGTACGGGCGTGGTTGTAATTGCCATTCAGGGCGGGCAGGGTTCTTCGTACAGCCGGACTAACCTTCTGTGGGGTACGATTCGTGGTTGAAATCGTGTACAACGAATCGCCAGGGTTCTTATCCGGGTTCCAGTTGAAGTACAGTTGTTTTCCATCCTCGCCCCAGAAAATATTGGATGGCGCCACGCCGATCCACTTAGGATCGCGCATAATCTTCTCTACCGTAAGTGGAGCGAGTCGTTGAGCGTAAGACGCAAAGCTTGCGAGGAAAAGGAAGGCAATTGTTTTCATAATGGTCGGATGATTGTAGGTGTGAATTTATTTGAAAATCACTTCGAAGAAAAGAAAACAAGTGATGGGTGGTTTGGTGGAAATTGTCACCGAAAGGCGGCTATATTATTAAGGGCATCTCTAAAAATCAGTTTTAAATTTTTTCATTTTCCGATTTGCCGGATTTCCTGTTTATCATCTTAAAAATTATGACAAAGGACTTTTACGGTTTTTACTTTTCATCCTAAATAGGATGATGATTGGCTCTT